>NZ_LYRQ01000018.1:0-67921 GCF_001661605.1 Pseudoalteromonas sp. MQS005
TATTTAATATCTTTCGATATTGAATTGACTGTGCTGCAATTCCTACCTAAGTAGTTATTGCTGTTGGTCACTCAGCTTCTCTTTCGAGAAATCACATTGAGACTCTAAATTTGTTTGCCTCACTTAGTAAACTAAGCTTGGCTGTTAGAACTCAATCTGTACGAGTGCCCACACAGATGATTGCTTTATATTGTTAAAGAACGTTGCGATTAAAGCGTTAAACTTTATCTCGCTAGGGCTGCGCATACTACGCTTTCCTATTTTTTTGTCAACACTTAATTTTGTTAAACTTGAAAGTTTTCGAAACTAAGTTTTACTCAACTCACTGAGTAGCTCGTGCCTCGCTATGCGTTGGCGTTCCCCGTCTCAGTGGGGTCGCATTATAGGGAGATCCGAAAACAGATCAACCCTTTTTTGAAGAAAACTTGAAATAAATGACTGTTCGAACAAAATTACAACTAAACGCTCATTTTAACCACTAAAAACTGTGGTAAAGAGCGGTTTAACTAGTTTACTTTAAGTTTCCAACCACATTTTTTCTGATACTTAATCTCTTGATTTAGCTCACTTGCCATTAATGGGTGGTTTTTTAACCAATCGTTTTCAAATTGAATAGCTAACTCTTCATTTTCAGCTGTTATCTTAAAGTTGGGCAAGACATCATCTTGGCGGCGCATAGATAAAATAACGGCAACACGTAATAGTCGAACGATATACGTTGCAACGTTACTGTGCGCACCTAAATGATCTAAACATCCTTTTTGAAGGTCTGAACGATGGCTGTTGGCAATCGCAACGATCACTTTGTGTTCTGATTGCGAAAAACCTGGCATATCGGTATTTTCTAAAATGTAAGCGGTATGTTTGTGGTATTGCTTGTACTCTATTAATAAACCAATCTCATGAAGTTGCGCCACGGCATTTAAAAGCGGTAATCCACTTAATGCTTCTATCGGCCAATAGTGATTAACCTCGCTAGCTAATTGTAAAGCTAAGCCGGATACTCGCGATGCTTGCTTTTGATCCACATGATAACGATTCATAAAACCATCAATAGTACGTTTACGAATGTCGTTATTATGCAGTTCCGGTAGCATGCTATATAAAACACCTTCACGAAGCGCGCCACCCGCCAATCCCATTTGTTCTATTTCTAGTGACTCAAACAGTGCAATTAAGATAGCCAGCCCAGATACAAACACTAAACGTCGCTCTTCACTTAACCCTGGCAAGTCGAGTTCAGCTATAGTCTCATAAGCAATAGATTGTTGCTTAATGGTGTATAGCTTTTCAAGGGTGAGCATTTCATTTAAATTTTGTGCCACCATGATTTCTTGAATAGCTTGTACGGTCCCTGACGCACCAGAGGCAAGTTGCCAACCAGCCGTTTTATACTCAGGCGCTATTTCATCAATAACAGTACGCGCGGCTTTAATAGCAGTATTAAAGTTTGCTTCATTTAACTGGCAATCTTTAAAGTAGCGTTCAAGGTAAGTAACACACCCTATATTAAGACTTTTATAGTGACGTGCTTCAAAGCCTTGGCCGATCACCACTTCAGTACTCGCACCACCAATATCAATAACTAGCTGTTTGCCCGCACATGAAGAAGTGTGCGCAACTCCTTTGTAAATAGTTCGCGCTTCTAGCTCACCACTAATAACATTAACTTTATGGCCTAATATTTTTTCAGCACGTAATTTAAAGTCGTCGGCGTTGGTTGCTAAACGAAGTGTTGCAGTGGCAACAATGGTGATGTTTTTCTTGGGAATATCTTGCAAACGTTCCGCAAACAAGGCCAAACACTCCCAGCCTCGTTGCATAGCCTCTAAGCTCAATAGATTATTATCATCAAGCCCAGCGGCGAGTCTTACTTTGCGTTTGACGCGACCTATTGTTTGCAAGCCACCCGCCACTGATTTGGCAATAAGCATATGAAAGCTATTTGAGCCCAAATCAATGACTGCATATACATTTTTTTGCGGTTTAAGTTGCCCCACCGTTCAAAAACCTCTAGTTACGAATACTATCAAACTAACGGTCGGTTAAGACCGTCCTTTTTGGTAACCATTATTTGGGCGACGTCCGTTGTTATTACTACGATTACGTGGACCGGTAGAAAAATTACGTTTTCTGTGAATAGTCGGCTTAGTCAAATCATCTAGCAATGCACTTTTATCGTAATGCGATAAAGGGATGCTGTGCTCGATGTACTCTTCAATTTCATGAAGGTTATAAGCATACTGCTCACACGCAAAGCTAATTGCATGACCCGAAGCGCCTGCACGAGCTGTACGACCAATACGGTGAACGTAATCTTCGCAATCATCAGGTAAGTCAAAGTTAAATACATGACTTACTTCTGGAATATGTAAACCACGCGCAGCAACGTCGGTAGCCACTAAAAAGTCTAGCTCGCCTTTACTAAATTGCGCGAGTATTGATTGACGTTTCTTTTGGTTTACATCACCGGTGAGCATACCCACTCGATGTCCATCTGCTTTTAACCATGCATACACAGTTTCACAGCTGTGTTTGGTATTTGCAAAAACAATGGCTTTCTCAGGCCATTCTTCTTCAATCAAGGTTAACAACAGCTTAATTTTATCTTCTTGTGAAGGATGAAATAGCTCTTCTTGAATACGTTTACCCGTTTTTACATCGGGTTCTATTTGCACATGCTCTGGGTTTGTCATGTGTTCAAATGCAAGCTCTTGTACACGATACGACAGTGTGGCAGAGAATAATAAGTTTAAACGCTCTGATGTATCCGGCATACGACGGAACATATAACGGATATCTTTAATAAAGCCTAAATCGAACATACGATCGGCTTCATCTAGCACGACTACCTCAATTTCATTAAGGGTGTAACAGCCTTGCTTGTACAGATCTATTAGGCGACCTGTAGTACCAATTAAAATATCAACGCCTTTTTCTAGTTGTGCACGTTGTTTTTCGTAATCTTCGCCACCATATACTAAACCTAAGTTAAGATTACAGTGCGGCGCTAAAATTTTTGCATCTTTGTGTATCTGAATCGCAAGCTCCCGAGTTGGGGCCATGATCAGGGCTCTTGGATGTTTACTAGGTGCTTTGCTAGATTGTAATAACCGATGGCATGTGGCGGTTAAAAACGCCAACGTTTTGCCTGTACCTGTTTGTGCTTGGCCCGCAATATCGCGCCCTTCACAAATAAACGGTAGGCATTTAGCTTGAATGGGTGTGCAATATTCAAACCCACTTTCGGTTAACCCGGCAACCACTTCCGGTGCAATAGCAAAGTCTGAAAACTTTTTATCGGTCAAATGTGTCTTAGTCATAGCGTTTAAGCATAACGTTTAAACTTGCAATAAGAAACAAGAGTGTTTAAATACGCACTAAATATTTCGCCTAACTAAACCGGAGAGCGCAATGAGCGAGAAAATAATCCAAATTACCGACGATAGCTTTGAAGCTGACGTATTACAATCAGACAAACCTGTACTAGTAGACTTTTGGGCTGAATGGTGCGGACCGTGTAAAATGATCGCCCCAATTCTAAGCGAAGTTGCTGAGGAATTTGATGGCCGTGTAACGATTACTAAATTAAACATTGACCAAAACGCAGGTACTCCACCTAAATTTGGTATTCGTGGTATTCCTACACTACTACTTTTCAAAGATGGTCAAGTGGCTGCAACTAAAGTAGGCGCACTATCAAAAACACAATTAGTTGAGTTTTTAGAAAACAACATCTAAGTGTAAATTTATAAAAAAAGGGCGCTCAGCCCTTTTTTTATTATTTATTTTACAGAAGTACTGGACGCTGCAGTAATGACCTGCTAGTTTATAAAGCCAACTAATCCTTAGTTATATTCAACAAACCTCACTCAACGATCTAATAAAGCGATTTTGAGTATGACAACTGTAATAAAGAACCCACCAATATGCATTTACGCGAATTAAAAGACAAGTCTATAAAAGAGCTTGTAAACTTAGCTGAGTCCATGGGGCTCGAAAACGTAGCCCGCTTAAGAAAGCAAGACATTATTTTTGCTATTCTTAAATCCCACGCCAAAGGCGGAGAGAATATCTTCGGCGGTGGTGTATTAGAAATTTTGCAAGATGGTTTTGGCTTTTTAAGATCATCAGAAGCTTCTTACTTAGCTGGCCCAGATGATATTTATGTATCTCCAAGCCAAATTCGCCGTTTTAGTATGCGTACTGGCGACTCTATTTCAGGTCTTATTCGTCCGCCAAAAGATGGTGAGCGTTACTTTGCTTTACTTAAAGTAAACGAAGTTAATTTTGATAAACCTGAAAACTCTCGCACTAAAATCCTTTTTGAAAACCTGACACCACTACATGCAAACGAACGTTTTCGTATGGAACGTGGTAACGGCAGTAAAGAAGATATTACCGCACGAGTTCTTGATTTAGCGTCACCCATTGGCCGCGGCCAACGTGGTTTATTAGTAGCACCGCCAAAAGCGGGTAAAACCATGTTGCTACAAAATATTGCGCAATCAATCACACATAACCACCCTGATGTTACATTAATGGTTTTACTTATTGATGAACGTCCGGAAGAAGTGACTGAGATGCAACGCCTAGTAAAAGGTGAAGTTATTGCATCAACATTCGATGAACCAGCATCTCGCCATGTACAGGTTGCTGAAATGGTTATTGAAAAAGCAAAGCGCTTAGTTGAGCACAAAAAAGACGTGGTGATTTTACTTGATTCAATCACACGTTTAGCACGTGCTTACAACACCGTTATTCCATCATCAGGTAAAGTATTGACCGGTGGTGTAGATGCTAATGCATTACATAAGCCTAAACGTTTCTTTGGTGCTGCACGTAACGTTGAAGAAGGCGGTAGTTTAACAATTATTGCGACTGCGCTTATTGATACCGGCTCTAAAATGGATGAAGTTATCTACGAAGAGTTTAAGGGTACGGGCAACATGGAACTACACCTTAACCGTAAAATTGCGGAAAAACGTGTATTCCCAGCTATCGACTTTAACCGTTCTGGTACGCGTCGTGAAGAATTACTTACTAAGCCTGATGAGCTCCAAAAGCTGTGGATTTTACGTAAGATAGTCCATGACATGTCAGAAATTGATGCCATGGAATTTTTAATCGATAAACTATCAATGAGTAAAACCAACGATGAGTTTTTTGATTCGATGAAACGTCAGTAATCTGAACGCTGGTTAAATAAACGTTTTTAAATAAAGAAGACACCAGATGGTGTCTTTTTTATTTTTAGAGTAAATCAGCTTATCCGTATTGCTTAAGCAGTACCAGCAAGTCATTTACTAATGTTGTTAACTTTTGAGTGTTAATTTGTGACTGAAGTAATTCATCATCTAGTGCTTTTGCCACTAATGCTATTTCTTTAAACTCAAACATTTGTGCCGCACCTAAAACTCGGTGGCTATCTTTTTGCAGCGATTTATAATCTCCAACTTTAAAATGCTGTTCAATTAGCTCACTTTCTGTAATCAGGCTTTGTTTAAAACTCACTACTAAATCACTCATATCTACATGAATACTTTCTGTCGATGAATCCTCATTTGCTGAGCTTAAGTATTTAGCTAAAACAGTGTAAAAAGATTCTTTGTCTATTGGTTTTGCTAAATAATCGCTAAAACCAAGTGATAAGTAGTGGTCAATCTCGTGGCTCATGGCATTGGCCGTTAACGCTAAAATAGGCTGCTCATAACCACATTGTTTGAGTAGTTCAAACGCAGAAATACCATCCATAACGGGCATTTGAATATCTAACAGCACCAAATCCGGATACAACTTTAAACTTTGCTCTACGGCTTGCTCACCATTTTCAACGGCAATCACTTCAAGTCCTAGGGAGTGTAAATAACGACTGATCAGTTTGCGGTTATCACTGTGATCCTCAGCAAGCACCACCTTACCCGATAACAACCTATGCCCTGCAGCCGATTTAGCTTGCATATCATCGTGGCAAACTTGCTCTTCAACTTGTATACAAGGCAAATAGAACGAAAACTCACTGCCCTTTTTAAACTCACTCTGCACGCTAATATAGCCACCCATCATAGCTGCTAACTGCTGCGACAAACTCAAGCCCAAACCAGTACCGCCAAAACGTCGGCTAATGCTGTTATCTGCTTGGCTAAAGCATTCAAAAATAAGCTTAAGCTGTGAGGAGCTCATGCCAATTCCGGTATCTTGAATACAAAAGAGCAGCCCTTGATCCGTTTTGCTAACAGCAATTGTTACGTGCCCCTTATGAGTAAACTTAATGGCATTGGCGCATAAATTAATAAGTATTTGTTTTACTCGAGTTAAATCTAGCCGCGTAAAATAGGTATCACCTAACTGACTCTCTAATATCAGTGACAAGCCTTTCGCTTTAGTTTGTGGAGAAAACATAGCATGAACATCGTTGATCAATTGCACCATATCAAAACAGCTAATGTTAAGTTCTAGCCTGTTTGCTTCGATTTTACTTAAATCAAGCACATCATTAATCAGGCTTCTTAAATGCTCACTTTGTCGTTGTATTACCCTAAGCTCATCTTGTAATTGCTCAGCCTTATACTGACCACTAATAAGATCATCTGTTTGCGCCAAAATAGCGGTTAATGGCGTTCTAATTTCATGGCTTATATTCGCTAAAAACTGGCTTTTAACCTCGTTAGCTTCACGCAGTTCTTGCGCCACACTTTGCAGCTCTTTGGTGCGCTGTTCAACTTGCTCGCTCAGCTTTAACTTCGCTTGTTTTTCTGTCCGGCGTTTATAAACAGCAATTACTGTAATTAAAATCAATATGGCAACAATCACTAATAAGAATGTCAGCTGTGAACGTTTAGCTATTTGTAATTCTTGTAAGTATTGTTGCTGTTTTAATTGTTTAATTTCTTGGTTTAGCTGATTTGATTCAAACTGAATTTGAAATTGACTGACCGCTTTTGAGGCTTCTTCGGTATTAACACTGCGCTGATAATCAACATACTGTTGATGCAAATTTAACGCTTTTTCATAATCCCCTAAGCTAGCATGGATCAGCGCCTCAACCCCCAAACCGTCTTTTATGCGCATGCCATTATTATACTCTTTGGCAAGCGTAATTGAACGCTCTGAGGTTTCTTTGGCATTTTCTGTATCGCCTTGCACAAATTGAACAGTCGATAACACGTGTAAGGCAGCCGCTAGTAACGACTTATTATCAGCCTCAAGTGCAAACTGTTGCCCTGCATTAGCATGATATAACGCGACATCAAATTTATTTAATTTAAGATTAATTGTGGCTAAATTGGTGTGCTTAGTCGAAAGCTGAAAGGCGTTATTAACACTTTGATAGTAGCGCAAAGCTAATTGGTTGTAATGCAACGCTAACTGGTACTGCCTCGATTCAGTGTACGCCACACCCATGTTACCGTATACCTGTGCAACGCCATCGTCATCACCAAGCTCTTGAAAAACTTTTAAAACCTCACGATACATCTCAAGCGCGGACTCATACCGAGAGAGACGAATATAAATACCGGCGATATTATGTAATATATCGGCTTTATCTTGTGCGCTCCCCTCTTTTTCATAAATGACTTTGGCTTGCTGATAATAATCGAGGGCTAGCTCCATGTTATACATATCAAAGTAAGCGAGCCCAATATTACTGAGTAAGTTAGCCTGTTTAATCGGGCTTTTAAGGGTAATGGCAATGTTTAACGCGCGATTATAATCAACGACCGCTTGTTGCACTAACCCTTGATAATAAAGCACCACGCCTTGCATTTTAATTGCACGAAAATAAAGTTTTGGCTGTTCTTTGAGGGTGCTATTCGCCTCTAGTAATTTAAAATACTTTAGTGCATTAGCTAAATCACTCTGTGTAAACGCCAGCTCCGCTAAGTCACTGTAAATGGTCACGCGTTGTAAATTTGGAAGATCAGGGTTAGCTAATATGTCTGTTGCAAGGCGGTGCTTTTTAGTCCATGTTTGCTCAAGATCGAACTGCTCAAACAAACTTGTCTACTCATTGGATAAAGCGTCGTTTGATGCACCACTCAGTACAACCAAAAGACCAATTAAGCAGATGCGCTTTAACCGAGTCAGCATAAAAATATCCTTTAATCCTTGCTAGCCATAATAAAATGACACCCAAACAATATGTAAACATCTAATTTAGACCAATATAAAACAGGCATTCACGCCCACTCCTTGGGGTTTAATGTTACTTAGGTGTATGATAATTTGTTCAAGATACACCAATTAATAGATTGTAAACAATGCTTAACCCACTGATAGATGAGATTTTTGAACTATTAATCAATAATAAAGTGTGGATGGTTCATACTTTAGCATCGGAACTAAAAGAACGTGGGTTACTTGATACCTTAGCCGCTGATCCTGGGCGTGATTTATTTAAACGTAATTTTTTAATTATGAATGCACTTTATCAGTTACAGCAGCAAGTTATGCCAAAACAGCAGCTACTGATTAAAAGTTTACATATTGAGCTGGTAAGCGACCCTCGCCAAAACCAACTTCACCCAAACGATCCGCTGCGTGACTACTACTTAAACTGGCAAAACTTTGAAACATCAACAGCAGAAATTAACGCATTATTAGATAGCTTTTGGCAACGTTTCAGTAAGCCTAAACAACATGAAGCGCCTTTAAGTGCTCAGCAACATCAGCAATTAATCGCTCGCTGGCAATTAGTACAACCAATTACCTTAAAAACATTACAAAAGCGTTGGCGACAACTAGCCGTTCAGCATCATCCAGACAAACAAGGGGGTGATAATGAAGTGTTTAAACAATTAAAAATGGAATATGAGCAACTCAAGGCGAGCTGCTCATCTTAAAACGTAAAACTAGCGCGTCAGGCGACGAGCACGGATTTTACGCCCTTTAATATTGCCTTCGGTTAATTTACGTAACGCGGGTTTAGATGAGTTACGCTCTACCGCGACAAAAGCCACGTTATCAAGTACATTAATTTTACCCACTTGGCGCCCTGCTATACCATCTTTACCTGTTAATGCGCCTAAAATATCGCCGGCACGCACTTTTTGTTTTTTGCCTGCATCAATCATCAAAGTCACCATTTCAGGTTTGTATGGAGGCTTATCTAATAGGTTATAAGATGGCATTGGCTCAGGGGTAAAATCACGCTCATAGTGGTCACCAATTTGCGCTACTTTAAATTGCTCAGCATCACCGTAAATAGAACACGCAATGCCTTTTTTGCCCGCTCGCCCGGTACGCCCTACACGGTGAACATGCGTTTGTGGATCATGCGCTAAGTGATAGTTAATTACCATGTCCATATCATCAATATCTAAGCCGCGTGCTGCTACATCGGTTGCCACTAAAATAGACGCACTCTTATTGGTAAAATGAATCAGTGTACGCTCACGGTCACGCTGCTCTAAATCGCCATGCAATGCAACGGCGCTGAAGCCTTCATCGGCTAAATCATCACATACTTGCTGTGTTTCTACCTTGGTATTACAAAACACCACACAACTTTGTGGGGTAAATTTAAGTAATAGTAATTTAAGGGTTGGATAACGTTGCTTATTATTATCCATTTTATAGAAGTATTGCTTGATAGTGCTTTTTTCTTGCTGCTCTTCTACTTTAATCATTTCAGGGTTGCTCAGAACACGCTTTGCAATGGCTTCGATTGATTTTGGAAAAGTCGCGCTAAATAACAATGTTTGACGATTTGTTGGAATACACTCAATTATGGCATCGAGGGTGTCTTGAAAACCCATATCAAGCATTTGGTCGGCTTCATCAAGTACCAGCGTTTCAACATCATCTAAGCGCAATGTACCTTTACGAATATGGTCGTCAACTCGCCCTGGTGTACCTACAATAATATGCGCACCATGTTCAAGTGAGCCAATTTGAGGACCAATTGATACCCCGCCACACAAAGTTAAAATTTTAATATTATGAATACCGCGTGCTAATTTACGCATTTCAACCGCTACCTGCTCTGCAAGCTCACGGGTTGGGCACAGCACTAACGACTGAATACGAAAGCGTTTAACATTCAGCTTGGCTAAAACGCCTAGACTAAATGCCGCTGTTTTACCTGAGCCTGTTTTAGCTTGGGCAATAATATCTTTACCACTTAAAACAGGAGGCAGGCTTTGTGCCTGTACAGGAGTCATTTGGGTGTAGCCGAGTGTTGATAAATTATCAACTAACCCAGAAGGTAAGGCCAACGATGAAAAAGCAGTTGCAGTCACAGTAAATTCCATAGCAAAAAAATAACTTGAGAAAAGTCTCAATAAATATGCGGCTAATAATAGCAGATTTAACAATTAGCAACCATTAACAACGCACGATAAAAAGTGCAAATAAAGATATTGCAAATGATAGTTATTTTCATTAAGATCTGCGGCGTTTTACTATTCTAATAACTCTAAGCCGGAAGCTACTAATGAAACTTAACCCACTTTTTATCGCACTTTTAGCCAGTACCTCTGCAAATGTATTTGCTAACACCGCAAATATAGAGCGCATTGAAGTAAAAGGCAGTTACTTCAACGACTACAAAGTAGATAATGCCAGTGGGGCAATGAGAACCTCAACCTCATTACTCGATACCGCACAATCAGTCACTGTTATTACAGATACAATTGTAAATGAGCAACTAGCAACCACCTTAGGTGAAGTACTAAGTAACGATGCGAGTTTAACGCCAGGATCTAAGCAACGTAATCGTGAAGTATTTAACTTACGTGGTTTTGAGTTAAGTTCATCAACCGGCTACCTGCGTGATGGCCACCAGCATTGGTCGCACTATCAACAACCTATTGAAATTTTAGAGCAAGTTGAAGTAATTAAAGGACCATCGAGTATTTTGTACGGCCAATCGGGCCCTGGCGGCTTAGTAAATATGGTGACTAAAAAGCCAACCGCACAAACGTTATTTAATGCCAGTGCCGATGTCGATCAACATGGCTCAACTCGCTTTATGCTTGATGCTGGCGGCGCATTGACTGAAGCTGAAGATTTACGTGCCCGTGGCGTATTAGTAAAACAAGACGTTGAATACTGGCGTGAGTATCAAAACGGTGATAACCGCGAACGCGATCGTTTTTTAGGTGCATTAGTGGTTGATTACGATATTAGCGATAATGCCTTAGTACGTGTTCACTATGACCGTACCGATGACGAAGCAGGTCTAGATACGGGGGCTTGGATCGATAATGATGCTAATATCATTGGTAACGATAAAACAATTCGTGACATGTCTTGGGCATTTACCGACATCACCGTTGAAAACATGGGCATTGATTTTAATGTATTTTTAGCCGATAACTGGCAAGTAAAACTTGGCTACAATGAACAAACATTTGAGCGCCAGCGTTTTGAGTCAGCACCACGTAAGCCAAGTGACTTTATCGAAGGCGATAGTTATCAGTCACGCCCTTACGATCGCTTTGATGATTGGCAGTTTAAAACTGCTTTTATCGACTTTATTGGCGAATTTGAAACCGTGGGTGTGCATCATCAATTATTAATAGGCGCTAATTCACTAGATTATTACTACGGCCAATTACGAACCTCTGCTGATGCAATTAATTTTTCTGCCGGTCAAAATGAGCCTAATCGCCCTAATATAAGTTACAAATCAGATGATACTGTTAGCTCATCTGCCTACGATTACTACGGGATTTATATCCAAGATTTGATTTCGTTCTCGCCTAAATGGCAACTATCACTGGGTGGTCGTTACGATAAACAAAGTAAAGAAAACAGCAATAACGAATCGTTCGTACCTAAGGTCGGCGTACTTTACCATCCAAATGCATCAGCAACCGTATACGCAAGTTACTCGGAAGGATTTGAGCCGCAAAACGAAACATTAGAAAATGAAAATGATGTTAATAATGGCATGAAACTCGATGCCATTACCTCTGAGCAACGAGAAGTTGGGGTTAAATGGCAACTGTTTGATGATCGATTAATGCTCAGCGGCGCCCTATTTGATATTAGTAAAACAGGCACCTTAGTGAGCGAAAATCTGATTAACCCTATTGGTGATATAACCAGCATAACCACGCAAGCAGGTGAACAACGCCATAAAGGCTTTGAACTTTCTGCACAAGGTGCTGCTACCGATCGTTTATTTGTTATGGCATCAACCATGTATTTAGATGCTAACTATGAACGAGATGAAGAATTAGAAGGTAAGCGCCCAACCGATGCACCAAAGTGGTCTGCCTCACTTTGGACCCGTTATGAACTCAACGACGCCATTGCTTTTAATGCCGGCGCTTTTTATGAAGGCGAACGTTTTGCCGATAATGCCAATACAGTAACAAAACAGGGATATACCCGTGTTGATGTTGGCGCAACCTACGCACTTAAGGTAAGTAATACAGATATTAACCTGCGTTTAAACATTGAAAACTTATTCGATAAAAACTACCTAGCCGGTGGTGGATTAAATAACGTGACGGTAGGTGAAGGCACAAGCGTGCGTTTAGCAGCGCAATTTAGCTTTTAAATACAAACTTTAAAAACCCATAGCCCACCTCAATTTGAGGTGGGCTTTTTTTGAACTGACTTTTGAACCCACTGAATAGCCTACTCATCTCATCTATTTTTTATCCTCTTTGTTACATGCTTTAATGGTGTTAATCATTACAAAGGCTCTCTGAATATGAAACAATTGCTCACAGCACTCCTATTTACCACCAGCATGACGGTAAGCGCCAACAACAGTGAATTCACTGCAAAACAGCTACAACAAGTAGATGAGGTGCGCACCACCGCCCTTAAAAGTGATTTAAGCTATCAATTACTAGAATCACTCACCACTGAAATAGGCCCGCGCCTACCAGGCACCGAAAACGATAAGAAAGCCGTTGCTTGGGCAAAAGCAAAGTTTGATGAATTGGGCTTTGATAAAGTCTGGTTAGAAGAAGTAACCTTCCCTGAATGGCGTCGCTATAGCGAAAGCGGAAAAATACTCACTCCAAGCGAGCAACCTCTGCATTTAACAGCACTGGGTAACAGCATTAGTACACCCAAAGAGGGGATCAGCGCACCTGTCGTCTTATTCGAAACCCTTGACGAATTAAAAGCTGCACCGGCGAATAGCTTAAAAGGTAAAATTGCTTATATTAATTACCGTATGAACCGTGATATTGACGGCAATGGTTATGGCCCCGCGGTAAAAGCCCGTGCTACCGGAGCAATTGAAGCGGCTAAAAAAGGCGCCGTTGCCTATATGATGCGCTCAGTTAGCACTGGCCACCATCGCTTTGCACATACCGGCGGTAGCTATTATAAAGAAGGGGTAACTAAAATACCTAACGTGACTATTGCCAATCCTGATGCTGACCAAATA
The DNA here is from genome assembly GCF_001661605.1 of Pseudoalteromonas sp. MQS005. Classification (NCBI taxonomy): domain Bacteria; kingdom Pseudomonadati; phylum Pseudomonadota; class Gammaproteobacteria; order Alteromonadales; family Pseudoalteromonadaceae; genus Pseudoalteromonas; species Pseudoalteromonas sp. MQS005. The sequence continues at coordinate 13,358 of NZ_LYRQ01000018.1, forward strand.
GCACGATTAGTCGCATTAAACAAAGACGTGTCGGTTAATATTAATGTACAAACCGAAAACCTAGGCGAGGGCACTGGTTATAACGTCATTGGCCAATTTAATGGTACTGAAAACCCTGAGCAATATGTACTTATTGGTGGACACTTAGATTCGTGGGATTTAGGTACTGGCGCTCTGGATGATGGCGCTGGCGTTGCCTTAACCATGGCAGCAGCAAAGCATATTAGTGATGTAAAACGTCCTAAGCGCAGTATTCGCGTTGTGCTTTTTGCAGCTGAAGAACTCGGCCTTTGGGGCGCAAAAGCGTATTTTGCAAAGCATAAAAATGAGCTTAATAACATTGTGGCTGCTGCAGAGTCTGACTTTGGTGCTGATGTAGTTTATGGCTTTGAATCAAATGTAAACGCAGCTTCACTGCCAGTAGTGCGCGCGATTGCCAAAGAACTTGCGCCATTAAATATTGAATACATTGGCCAAAATGAAGCTAAAGGCGGACCCGATCTCATCCCATTTAAAAATGCAGTTTCTGCACCTATTTTTGAACTGGCACAAGATGGTACTGACTACTTTGATTACCACCATACAGCGGATGACACCCTTGATAAAGTAACCCCCGCTAAACTTCGTCAAAACACCGCTGCTTATGCTGTATTTGCGTTAATGGCCGCCGACGCTAAAACGACCATTAAACCAAAAGCACGCACTAAAGAGTAACAGACATAATTACTTACAGTTTGCTGCTTTAACTAATACGCTCATTGTTTTAACTTAAAGAGAATTAAAACAGGGAGCGTATTTTCATGCTGCTTTTCAATACCAGTCAGTCTTTTCCTCATTTTACACAAGTACAGTGCTGCCCTAATTGCAAAAGTAACAGCTATCACTTAGTTAACCAAAGCCGCTTTTTGCGCTTTACTATTCTTCCTATAGTTCCGATAAAGTTGAGCTATAAACGCGAGTGCTATCAATGTGGACATTGTGAGCCTACAAGCATTAAAAAGTTACCCCTGTTCGAAAAGCTAAGCCTACCCAAATACTGTATTGGGTTAGTTTTATTGCTGTGGGTATTGTTATTTTTTTACCAAAAACACCTTAATGCTGAGGCACTAAAACAAAGTTATTTAACCAACCCCAAAGCCTACGATACCTATTTAGTAAAGGCCGATAAATTCACTCATGAACCGTGGACACTGACTAATTTAAAAGTAGCGCAAGTGCTGAGCTTTGATCAGCAATTTATAACGTTTCAGGTGAGTAATTACAGCTATAAGCGCAGCAGCGCTATAACCACAGCAATGCGTGCCAGTTTATTAGTGCAAAGAGATTACTTTTCGTCTAAAACCATCACCCTGCCTCGTAATGAAATAAAACGCTTATACAAGGATGACATTATATTCGACGTACTGCGCCCCTATGCAAATAGTTTATATGGTGGATTTGTGATGTTTCCGCCACAGCCAAAACCTTTATATAAAGGAGTAAAGCTCGATAAAAATAATCAACAAGGAATTATGTACCACAAAGATGGGCAATACGATGAAGCGCTAGAAAGCTTTACTCTTGCAGCGCAAACAGGTTCTCAATGGGGGCAACTAAATCTGGCGCAAATGTATCGCGACGGGCAAGGCACAGAGAAAAACGCCCCACAAGCTATTTATTGGTATAAAAAAGCCATTGCTCAAGGTAATAGCAAAGCTAAACACGAGCTTGAGCAATTATGTAAAAGTGCACAATGTGAATAATGTAAAGTAGCGCGATTACGCCGCGCTACTATGGGTTTTAAAGAGCTTAGTATAGGTTACATGCATAATAACAATAACCAAACCCGCAACCACACCAAGTAAGCCATCAAATACTAAAGGGGCTAGCATCTCACCTACCCCACCTAAAGTTGACTGGGCATAATGTATGATATCAATCTGCGTATGATGCAGTAACTCAACACCATGCACTAAAATTCCACCCCCCACTAAAAACATGGCGATTGTACCTGCAAAGGCTAAAAACTGCATAAGTCGGGGAGCTGCTGCAAGTAGGCCTTTACCCAGTAATTCTTTAAATTTATTCGCAGAGAGTTTTGATTGGTTAAGTAAATACAATCCAGCATCATCAAGTTTTACAATTCCAGCTACCAGTCCATAAACACCAATTGTCATGATGATAGCAATAACACTTAGCACCAGTGCTTGATTCATTAACGTAGCCCCAGCCACAGTCCCTAAGGTAATTACAATAATTTCAGCAGACAGAATAAAGTCAGTACGAATAGCACCTTTTACTTTTTGCCTTTCATATTCAACTAAATCTAACTTTTCATCATCATCTATCGTTTCCTCATGGTGAGGTAAAAAGCGAGCAAATACTTTTTCAGCGCCTTCAAAACATAAAAATAAACCACCCATCATTAAAAGTGGCGTAATTAGCCAAGGCAACCACACACTAATTAATAACGCAGCCGGGACTAATATCGCTTTATTTAAAAACGACCCTTTTGCCACCGCCCATACTACCGGCAGCTCTCTATCGGCAGTGACCCCTGTAACTTGCTGCGCATTGAGCGCCAAGTCATCTCCTAGTACGCCTGCCGTTTTTTTAGTCGCAACTTTGCTCATAGTCGCAATATCATCAAGTAAGGTCGTTATATCATCAAGTAATGTTAAGAGGTTAGTGCCAGCCATGATATTCCCTAGCTAAAAATAAGAGCTTAAACATAACGTAAAGCCTTATTTTCACCAACGGTTAATTTAGCTTTGCTAAGCTCTTAATTAACCAAGCGACTAAATAAGTAAAACACAACCTAATGAAACACTACGCCACTACTATTGCTTTAATAGCGCTGGTTGCATGCAATGAGCAACCCATTACAACTAACTACATGTGCGATAACACCGCTGCACAGCTAGATATTATTAGCAACAAACAGGCGACGCTCCGCTTTAATAAGCATGATTATTTATTAACTCATGAGGTGAGTGCTTCTGGTAGCAAATATATTAATACCAAGGTACTGTTTTGGAGTAAGGGCGAGCAAGCTATGCTAATAATTGACGGTAAAAAATATCAATGCATAAGCAATTAACCATTAACTAACAACATATTAAAAAACTTGCTACACTAACAAAAGTCTTAATATTGTTGATAAAGTTATGCATTCTATCGCTATAAAACATAAAATAATTTTAGCCTTTTCAGCTATTGGCCTGTTAATGCTTACCAGCTGCATATTTTTTTACTGGTCACTCCATCAAATCAGTACCACTAACTCGCGCATAGAAACGCTAGCGGTTCCGGTACAGCAAGCGAGTAAAGACCTGCGTTTATCGCTACTTTCAATTACTAAATTTAACGCCATTGCTTACAGCCAAACTAAACTTGATTTACTACTGCAAAATAAAAAGCAAGCACACGCAGAGCAAACACAGTTTTTTAATAAATTAGAGACGCTAAAAGCGCAAGTTGCCAAGCAACAAAGTATGCAAACATTACTTGTTACTATTCATAATGACTTCACTGAGCTAAATACAATAAGCAACGACATGCTGGCAGCAAAAGAGCAACGCTTTAAGGCGCAAAGTACCGCCGCAGCACTGACAGTTACCTTTAATGAACAGCTTCGCGATCTGAGTAACCAATTACTTGATATAGAGCTTATAAACGTAGCAGGCAACCAGCAATCGCTTTTAAATGCAGTCTTTGGCACAGCGACTCGAATTGATGATTTATTATTTACTCTAAACAATAATGTCAAAGGCATCGGGCAAGTAACCACCTCTGAAGATATCAATGCCCACCAACAGGACACTTCTTTTTTACTCGATAATATTCAATCTAATCTTAGTTATTTAGAGCAACAAGCCTCTCCTATTGCAAATAAGCTCAACGCCAATGAGTTAATAGCGGCGTTTAACGATTTAAGCAGCCTATTAAATAATCCTGATGGGCTGTATGCATTGCAGAACACTGTACTCAATAGCAAAGACAAGGTTGATCAGCGGTTTGAAAGTTTTCAACATGCTTTTATCATTATAGAAAATCAGCTAATTGAGCTTAATAAACTTGCAGACACGCGCTTTGACTCCCTGCAAGAGAGCGCTAAGTCAGCAATCAATACCGGCTCTAGCTTAGTTATTATTATTGCTTTTGTTTTAATTGTTTTGCTGGTTATTATTTCAGTGTTTACTACTAACGCCATGCTAAAACCACTTAAAAAGGTGAATAAAGAACTCGCACGCATAGCCTCAGGTGACTTTTCACAGCGTAGTAATCCTCTAAGTAAAGACGAATTTGGTACCCTGCTGCATAATACCAATAAGCTTTGTGATGATTTAACTCACCTAATAAAAGGGATCAGTAACGACGCCTACGAACTCGATAATTCAGCCATTCAAACCAGTGAAAAAGGGCAACAAATGACCATCGTTGCTAAGCAACAGCTGGAACGCAGCGCACAAGCAACCTCATTAGCGCAACGTATGCTACAAAGCTCACAAGCCGTTTACGAACAAGCGCAGAGTACCTCAAATGAAATAACGAATGCCTCGCAGTTTGCAAATGATGTCAATGACATTGCAAACAACAATAGCCAAAGTATTGAATCTCTTTTAAGCCGCTTAGATAAAGCCGTCAGCAGCACCGAGGAGCTTGCACAATACACCCAACTGATTGGCGCGATTGTTGATACGATTAGCAGTATTGCAGAGCAAACCAATTTGCTAGCGCTTAATGCGGCCATTGAAGCAGCAAGAGCCGGTGAACATGGTCGAGGATTTGCCGTAGTGGCCGATGAAGTGCGTTCGCTTGCAGCACGAACACAAAGCTCCACTAGCGAAATAACCACCATGATCAACACACTACAACAACATACTCAGACTACCCAAGCTGAAATAAATGATGGTCAACAACAAGCCAAACATTGTGTTGAAAATAGTACTGAACTAAATGCAGCCGTTGAGCGTATCAAAAGCACGTTAGTATCGGTCAATGCAATGAGCAAAGACATTGCCCATTCATCGCATGAACAACTTGCAAACAGCACTGATATCCAACAAATAATGGCTAAGGTAACCGATCATGCCACCTTAAATGCCGACAATGCGACGACCCTAGCAAGCGAAAGTGAAGATGTTAACCAACTTGCACACTCTTTAAAAGGTGCGGTAGAGCGCTTTAAGTTTTAAGTGCAAGTAATGACTTGGCTTGCATGAACTGGGTATAATACTTTTAACTTTTTGCTAAGTAACGGCCCACAATGAAATACAAAGATCTACGCGATTTTATCGATTTACTTGAAAAACGAGGCGAATTAAAACGCATCAGCCAAGAAATCGACCCGTATCTTGAGATGACCGAAATTGCCGATCGCACACTGCGTGCTAAAGGCCCCGCTTTATTATTTGAAAACCCGAAAGGGTATGACATGCCTGTTCTAGCTAACTTATTTGGTACACCTAAGCGTGTAGCAATGGGCATGGGCCAAGAAGATGTCAGTGAATTACGTGAAGTTGGTAAGTTATTGGCATTTTTAAAAGAGCCAGAGCCACCAAAAGGCATTAAAGAAGCCCTTGGACAAATTCCGGTATTTAAGCAAGTCCTTAATATGCCAGCCAAAGAAGTAAAAAAAGCGCCTTGCCAACAAGTTATTTTACAAGGTGACGATGTTGATTTAACCAAGCTTCCTATTCAGCATTGCTGGCCTGGTGATGCTGCGCCTTTAATTACTTGGGGTTTAACCGTTACCAAAGGGCCTTATAAAAAGCGTCAAAATTTAGGGATTTATCGCCAGCAGTTACTTGGCAAAAATAAAATTATTATGCGTTGGTTATCTCATCGTGGTGGCGCGCTTGATTTTCAAGAGTGGTGCAAAGAACACCCTGGTGAGCCGTATCCGGTATCAGTGGCATTAGGGGCTGATCCTGCCACAATTTTAGGGGCGGTTACTCCGGTCCCCGATACATTAAGCGAATATGCTTTTGCCGGTTTATTGCGTGGCAGTAAAACGGAAGTGGTTAAGTCTATTTCGAATGATTTACAAGTACCGGCCAGCGCAGAAATCGTGCTTGAAGGGCATATTATGCCAGGTGAAATGGCACCTGAAGGCCCTTATGGCGACCATACGGGTTACTATAATGAAGTCGATGACTTTCCCGTTATGACAGTCACTCATATTACTCATCGTAAAGACCCTATTTATCACAGTACCTTTACGGGTCGTCCGCCTGATGAGCCAGCTATTTTAGGGGTGGCTTTAAACGAAGTATTTGTGCCAATTTTACAAAAACAGTTTCCAGAAATCGTTGATTTTTATTTACCGCCAGAGGGCTGCTCGTACCGTATGGCCGTGGTTACGATGAAAAAACAATACCCCGGGCACGCCAAGCGCGTAATGATGGGGGTTTGGTCATTCCTAAGACAGTTTATGTACACTAAATTTGTTATTGTCTGCGATGATGACATTAACGCCCGAGATTGGAACGATGTAATATGGGCTATTACCACCCGTATGGATCCTGCACGCGACACCACGTTAATTGAAAACACGCCAATAGACTATTTAGACTTTGCATCGCCTGTCTCTGGCCTTGGTTCAAAAATGGGCATGGATGCAACCAACAAATGGCCTGGCGAAACAACCCGTGAGTGGGGCGAACCTATTGTTATGGATCAAGCCACTAAAGATCGCGTTGATGAACTTTGGGATAGCCTAGGTATTCTTTAACGACTTTGGTCTAGGCTATAAACTCACCCTGCGGATATGCTACTATTGCTCAAATAAAGTGCGTATCCGCTAATTTAAGGTAAAACATGCAAACATTACACGCTGACGTTGTTTCTATCAGTCCACTAACAGAATTTGTTCATAAAGTTATTTTAAAGCCGCAGCAACCCGTCACATTTGAAGCTGGCCAATATTTACAATTGGTTTTAGGTGAAAAAGATAAACGTGCGTTTTCAATTGCAAGCCGTCCTTCACAAACGGATGCTATAGAATTACATATTGGTGCTTCAGTTGCTGACTCATATGCTATGCAATCGCTAGAGCACCTTCGTAGTGCCCACAATAATAATCAAACAGTGACTATTGAAGCGGGCTTAGGTGTTTCTCAACTACGTTTGCAGTGCGAGCGCCCCATTATTTTACTTGCTGGCGGCACAGGCTTCTCTTACGCAAAATCAATGGCCGATCACCTTGCTGAAATAAATTGTCAGCGCCCAGTGCTATTTTATTGGGGTGTTAAAGAAGAGTCTGCGCTGTATGCACACAGCGAAATGAAAGCTTGGGCAGATAGTCATAAGCACTTCGAATTTATTCCTGTGGTAGAAAATCCTACTGACAGCTGGACTGGCCATACTGGTTATGTGCATAAAGCGGTAATGGACGATATCATCTCGCTTGAACCTTACGATATTTATATGGCAGGTCGTTTTGACATGATAGGCATAGTGCGCGATGACTTTATTAGCCACGGTGCCATTCGCGAAAACATGTACGCGGATGCATTTGCTTTTATAAAATAACAGCAAATGCATCATTTTTAAGGCACCTTAGGGTGCCTTAATTGTTTTTATTGCCCGCCATTACCGCTGCGATGATTGTTATTACCTATTAAACTCATCAACATAAACAATTTCCTAAAATCCAATCTATAAACCATACTTTGTATAGAACATTCAGCGGGAGAAACCTAAATGCTAAATACAAAAGTAAAAGATTTTATGCAACACAAGTTGCCTCATATCACCCCTAATACAGAAATGACGACCGCCATTGCAGAACTACAAAAATTTAAATTGCTTGGTGCCCCAGTATTTGATGATAACAAGCTTTTAGTCGGCTTTATCTCTGAGCAAGAGCTACTAAAACCGCTAATGCAAAGCAGTTATTTTTGTGACGGTATGGTAAAAGTGTCGCAGTTGATGCAAACAGAAGTTGTGACGGTCAGCGGTGATACCAATATCATGGAATTAGCAGAACAAATGCAACCTGGTAAGCCAAAGAATTATCCCGTGGTTGATGGTGACGTTGTAGTTGGCATGATCAGCCGTGCCGATATTTTAAAAGCACTTTATGATAATTACGTTAGCTGTCAAACCCACATATAAACAAAAATGCCACTGTAAACAGTGGCATTTTTAATCGTATGGGTGATTAACGCTGTGCGACTTTGGTTTTGAGTGCCTGTTTATCTGCATCACTTAAATACGCAATTTCAAGTGCATTGGCTTGCGCTTTTTCCATATCAGCTTGCGATAAACCAGCTTGTGGCGCTGCAGTTGCGTATTCGTACTCAATTTCAATCCCTTCAACAGCCGGATCATCGGTATTAATGCTGGCCAAAATGCCATGATCTAAAAACTGTTTAAGCGGATGCTTAGTTAAATCATTCACTGTGCTGGTTTGAATATTACTGGTTAAGCACGATTCAATACCAATACGGTTATCACGTAAATAATCCATTAGCGTTGAGTCTTCAATCGCTTTAACGCCATGCCCTATTCTGCTTGCGCCAAGCTCGTTTAATGCTTGCCAAATACTGGCAGCACCCAATGCTTCGCCAGCATGCACGGTAACCGCTAAATATGCATCGCGTACTTGTTTAAAGTGATCAACAAACAGTTCACCAGGGTAACCAATTTCGTCACCGGCTAAATCAACCGCGACCAAATCATTTTTAAAAGCAAGTAAAGCATCCAGCTCGTGTTGACAGGTTTTAACACCGTAAGTACGAGATAAAATACCAATTAAGTTTGCTTTAATATCAGCATCTTTTGTTGCACTTTTAATACCATCGACCACGGCTTCAACAACGCCCTGAGGATGTAAACCTTGGCTTTGTGCCATGTAGTAAGGGCTAAAACGTAGTTCTACGTAATCAAGGCCTTGCGCTTGTGCATCTTCAATGTTTTCTATTGCAATTCGTCTACAGGCATCGTAATCACCCAGTACCGTGACCCCCCAATCAAGCTTTTGTAAAAAAGCCATTAGGTTTGGCTCAGGATCAATAACCTGAACATGAGGAATAAGTGCCTCAACATTATCTGCTGGTAAAGCTATATTAAACTGACGACCAAGTTCTAGTATGGTTTGCGCGCGTACATTCCCATCTAAGTGACGGTGAATATCTAGCAAAGGTATTTTTCTATTAATCATAGTAGCTACTCGGTTGAATTAAAATTGCGCGAATGATACGCAGGTACTGTAATATTTCAAGTGTAGAATATTTAAAATGGCGCTTGGAGGTCTTATGTCTGCCTTTTGTACAAAAATAACTGTTACTTATCTAAACGAGATAAATAATACCAAAGCGTTTTAAATAGCTCATCAGCTTCAATAGGCTTGGTCATGTAGCTATCCATTCCAGAGGCAATCGCTTTTTGAGCGTCTTGTTCGTGAGCGTTGGCGGATAAACCAATAATAGGTAAATCAAAAAAACCTAACTCATTACGAATCACTTTTGTTGCTTGTAAACCATCCATATTAGGCATTTGAATATCCATTAATACTAGGTCGTAGTTTTTTTCGCTAAGCATCGCAATCGCTTCTAAGCCATCATTTGCGATATCAGCAATACCGTGTTTAGTTTCTAAAATAGCACTTACAACATGTTGGTTTAATGGGTTGTCTTCCACTATAAGTAATTGATATTTTTCTAAAGAAATATTACTCACATCAATTTTTGATAAAGCATCAGCACTGTATTTGGCTTTTGGCAGCGATGAATGAACTGGTAAGCTAAAAGTAAACGTAGATCCATGCCCCTCACTGCTTTTTAAATCAATAGCCCCTCCCATCAATTCGACCAATTTTTTACAAATACTCAAACCTAAACCAGTACCACCGTACTGACGTGACGTTGAGCTATCTGCTTGAGAAAAGGGTTTAAAAAGCTGTTTTTGAGCTGCAGAGCTAATGCCAATCCCGGTATCGTTAACACTAAAATATGTCATTTTTGATGATTGCCAAATCTTTAACGTAATACAGCCCTTTGCGGTAAATTTTACTGCATTATTTAATAAATTAAGCAGAATTTGCTTTAAACGAATAGGATCGGTATTGAGAATTAAATGCGCATCGCTGTCATACTCTAATTTTAAAGAAAGCGATTTACTCTCCACCTCAAATTGCATTAAACCAACGATGTCCTCGGCTAATTGCTTGAGGTTCACAGGCTCTTGCGTTAACTCAAGCTTACCGGCTTCCATTTTAGAAAAATCGAGTACATCGTTTAACACTCTTAATAATACACTTAGAGCACCATCAGCTTGCTCTATATAGCCTTTTGCTTGCTGCCAATCCTGTTGTTGTAGCGCTAAATAGTGCATACCCTTTATGCCATTTATTGGCGTGCGTATTTCATGACTCATGTTGGCTAAAAACTGACTTTTTATAGCACTGGCTTCATCGGCCTTTTGTTTTTCTTGGCGTAGCGTGAGTGTTTGCTTTGCCACTTGTTCGCGAATCCGAATATTGGTAGCCGTCACAGAGATCAAAAATATAATCAACAACCACACAAATAACATACCCACTATTTGCGCTAGCCAGTATATGAACCACGATGATTTTAAAACGGGTTGATGCAGCTCAACGCGCCACATTCGCTGACCAATTAGCAACTGATATTTTTTTAGTAACACCATAGAATGATGCTCTGCAATATAAAGTGCCTGCTGTTTTTCAGCATTATTAATATCAAAAAAACTAATCGCAATACGCTCATTAGAGTCAAACGACAGCGACTTAGAAAGTTTAGCTAAGCTAACTACGGCAACAACAAATCCTTTAAAATCGCCTTCTGTTACCACATTTCCAAAAACGGGATACATAAAAAATACACTTAATTCTTCGTTATTCGGTATCAGTGCTGTCGGTTCACTGATCACCAATTCATTAAGTACTTTAGATTTAGTGAGTGCTGTGCGTACTTGCTCGTTTGAACCTAAATCAAACCCAACAATATCTTTCATTCCCCTAAGTGGGTTTATATATTTTACGGGGTAATAGAGCTCTCGATAGGGGGCTTTTTGCCATTGCCCATTCGCTGATTTTTGTTTGATAAACGGGTTTTCGCTATCAACTTGCTCAATCGATGATTGATACTCGGCACGAGAATCATCAGTAATCGCAGGAACCCATTTAAAAGCAAGTATTTCTTCACTGTAGCTTAATTGTTTAGCTGTAAACTGCGTAAACTCACTAAAACTAACGTCTTCACTATTTGCTAAAAAACCACTTAATAAAGATAGATGCGCAATGATCTCATCTAACTTTTGATTTATAGCGCTTTGAGTCGCAAGCACTTTCGTTTCTTGCTTTTGAGTGTCTTTTTGTTTTTTTACACTCGCTGCACCATAAAAACTAATACTAATAATCGCATAAATAAGTAATGCAGGAACAATAACTTGTAGTCGATGGCGCATTTCAGAATAGTGAAATACAGCTAATAGTAATGGGGTAAAAATTAATACGCCAATGCTGTCACCTATCCACCAAGTAATAAAATTATCCAGCGCATTCGCAGCAGGGATGATCTGGTTAAATACTAATAAGCTCGTACCAGCAATGGCGCCTATAACACAACAGACAGGACCTGCAATTACTAAGCTTTGAATACTCAATTTTATCGATGAAAGGTCTAGAGGGGCTTTTATTACTTTTGTAATTATTTGCGCGCCAAGCCATGCTTGCAAAAAAGCAGCGAAGCTGAGGCCCACTGCATGTAACAAAATTTGCCAGTTTAAAATATCTGTAACATGGTCTAAATGAATTAAATTAATCAGTAAAGAACCAGCAATAATGCCTAAGTAAGCGCGATGGCGCCATAATAAAAAACTGGCTAGTGCAATGCCTGCAGGTGGCCAAGAAGCCACGGCATAACCGTCTACTGCGAGTAATAAATTACTAAGATAACCGGTAAAAAAATAAGCGCATGCAAGACTAAAAGAGAGTGTAAACACATTTTTCATAGCCTTCGCTCCTGCGCTTTTAATTATTGATTTATAAAATATAATCCATTATTGATAGAGCACAAGCGCCTTATCTAATTGTGCGCTGTGTTTATAGCTTAGTATAGCTTGTTGTCGATACTGTGATTTGTTATCGCTATTAAGCGCTTTGTCGAATACTCGTGCAGCTAAATCATAATCACCTTGGGCATTCGCTAAACACGCCAGCGCTAATAATAACGCGTTATTGTGCTCATCTTTTTTCAACCGTTCTTGAATGCTTGATTGCAGCTTGTAAGCATTACTTGGCGCAGCTTCACGTAAAATGTCGGCAAGCTCAGTGTGGTGCTTAGCGTGTTTGAGCATTTTAATTAACTCGTTTTCAACACTCGCCAACTGCCCTGTTTTTGCCATTTGAGTTAAGTACGCAGTGTGCGCATGTGCTTGTAATTTCTTACCTAATTGCTGGTACTTACTTGTTAGCTCATCACTTGCTTGAGCAGCAAAATAAGCTAAAAACACCTGCTGCCACTGCTTATCGCTCAATGCATCTTTACGTAATAAGCGCGGTAAAAAGTCTTCTAATATTTTAAAGTGTTGCTGTTGCACCAACACTTCAGTGTACAGTTTAAGCTCAAGTACCGTGGCTTTTTTAGATTCAGCCGCCATCCGTATTTGCGGTTCAATAACACTGCTGTCGCCACTGGCTAACCATAGTTTAGCCACTTTTAGTTGCTGCTCAGGGCTTATTTCAAACAAGTATTCCAGCGCTTTATCGGGTTGATTATTTGCCAGTGCAGCTTTTGCTAGTAACGCCAACCGTATGTCTAAAAATTTAGCTGGCACACTGTTACTTGATAACGCGCTTTCCACTTGCGCGTAATCGTCATTAATCAAGCTCCACAGTGCTTGCTCTATAGCTGCATGCTTGCGCTCTTGGCTGCGAGCAAAAAATCCATGTTTGGTATTTCTGTAAATAGATAAACAGTAGCGTACGAGTTTATAAGTTAAATACAAAGCCGCTGCGCTCAGTGCCGCCATAATACAAAACGAAACAATCGTACCTTCTATGGTGGTGTTATTAAATGAAATCAGCACATAGCCTTTTTCATCTAACACGAAAGGAGTGATCGCTAATACCAATACAATAGCGACAATAAAAATGATCAACCCTATCATTGTGCCCACTCCTTAACTTGCTGAGTACTTTGCAATGTCACCTCAGGGTTAAAGTTAAGCGGCTCTTTTTCAAGGTTTACTAAAGTTTGTAGTACCACTTTTGTGGCATTATCATTTTGCTTAAAGTATTCATTAACCAAACGTTTTGTGTCGTTTAAGGCGCTAAAATAGATGCTGGCTTGCTTGCTCATTAGCGCATCTTGCGCCTGAGTAATATTGAGCTTTATGCGCTGATTAATCAGGTGGCGCTCTCTATCAGTTAATAGCGGCTCTATTAATACCCCTTCGTGATGGCGAATTGTAATAAAGCTATCAACTATTTTATTCCAGCTATTTCGGATGTTTTGCTGCCAATCACTCATATTTTCAGAGAGCGCGTTTTCGTCAGTTACTGACGCTTCTTCTGGCAAATTAACCGCATTAAATACCAAGTTATCGATACGATCTTTTACACTATTTAACTGTAAGTAAATCGCCTCTGTTGCAACGGGTTTAATGCTATCGAGCGCTTGTATGTCTTGTATAATTGCTTGGCGTAACTCAAGCGTGCCTGGGTGATCGCTTAAAAGTGAATCTAAACGTTTAAGCACTGCACTTGTGCCTTGGTAATCTTGTTCAGCCCACAATTTAAATTCAGCCATGCGTTGTAAGCTGGTCACTTCTTGTGGGTTTAATGTATTACCACTTTGCTGCACTTTTTGCAGTGCTGCTTTTAATGCTTGCTGATTTTTTACAGAGTTTTCATTGAGCGCCATAGCAATTTGCTCTTCGCTCTTTTGTAACGCTTGCTGTAGACTGAGTTGCTCAGACTTAAGCGCTTGCAGCTCTTGCTGCAAAATCTTATTTTGCTCTGTTAATGCATTAACCGCTAAATTTTGCACTTTACCGGCATTGAGCTTTTGATAAAACTCATAACCCACGCCACTAGCAACAAGTAACGAAATCACCAACGCTAAACTGCCCACCTTACTCACTTTATGGGTATTATTTTGCGTTTGATTATTGGCTTTTGCAGTGTCGTTTTTAGCGGTATTAGACGTGTTATTGGCTATTGGTTGCGCTGCTGCTTTTTCTACTTTTGACGTCGCTGACTGTTCACTCATTTTGCTACCTTGCTGATTAATGCAGGCAAACATAGCGTGGTCGCTAGCCCCTGCCGCAGTATGTATATGTGTCGAATTTATTTTTTGCTGTTGTAAATAATCGCCAATACGCTCACTGGCAACATAAAATTCGCACTGTTGTAACCATGTTAGTTGCGCCGCGGTAAGGGTATTAAAAATGGCATCAACGGCGGCATTACTAGTAATGACTATACCGTGTACATTCTGGCTTTGCCAGTGGTCTATCCAGTCAGCGGGTTGTTGCGCTATCGGCTCACGCTGATACACCACACAATTATTTAAAAAAGCACCGCGTTGTTTTAAGGTTTTTGCTATCTCAGGCCGCCCACCAATACCTTTAACCAACACGATATTACTGCCATCAACCTCAGCCAATGACTTAAGCGCCAGCAACCCCTCAGAATCATGTTGTTTTGGCAGAGCCGCACGTACACCAAATACTTCATAAATGGTGTCGGCTGTTTGTTGGCCAACACCATAAAACTGCGCTTTGGTGTTAATTGCAGGCTTAAGCGCACTCAGTGCATGTACTGCATCTTGCGAAACAAAAATAATTTTGTCGGCATTAACCAACGGGCTTAGCTCAACGCTGGTTGGGGTTAAATACGTTATTTTTAGAACAGGACATAAAGACGCTTGATAACCCGCTTGCTCAAGTTGCTGTGCAAGGGCTGCGCCTTTTCCTTCGGGCCGAGTTATCAAGATGTGTTTCATTATGCGTCTCGATATACGTCAGCAAGGATTTTATCTGCGCCTTGTGCTAAGAGTTTTTTAGCCAGCTCAACTCCTAATTTTTCCGCATCATCAACATGCCCACTAATTTCATCGCGTAAAATTTCGCTGCCATCAATTGCCCCAACTAAACCACGTAAATGCACTTGCTCGCCATCAACCAGTGCATAAGCACCAATCGGAACTTGGCAGCCCCCTTCTAAGTGGCGGTTCATTGCGCGCTCAGCATTAACACGAATACGAGTTTCACTGTGCTCCAGCGGTGCTAATAAGGCTTTAGTAACTTCATCATTCATACGGCATTCAATACCGACAGCACCTTGACCATTAGCAGGTAACGACACTTCTGGCTCAATAAAGTCACGAATACGTTCACCCATTTCTAAACGAATTAGCCCAGCCGCTGCGAGTATAATCGCATCGTATTGACCACTATCAAGCTTTGCTAAACGTGTATTTACATTGCCACGTAAGTCACGAATTTCTAAATCTGGACGCAACGCTCTGATTTGGCATTGGCGACGTAAACTTGAGGTGCCAACAATGGCGCCTTGCGGTAACGCATCAATATTGGCAAAATTATTTGAGACAAACGCGTCACGCGGGTCTTCACGCTCACAAATAACGTGTAACTCTAAATCATCTGGAAATTCGACTGGCACGTCCTTCATTGAATGCACTGCAATGTCTGCTCGCCCATCAAGCATGGCTTGTTCTAGTTCTTTTACAAATAAGCCTTTACCACCAATTTTAGCCAGTGGTGTATCTAAAATAATGTCACCTTGAGTCGACATAGGCACCAGCTCTACACGCACGTCATCGTGAAAATGCTCTAGCTGCGCTTTTACAAATTCAGCCTGCCACAGTGCCAATGCACTTTTACGAGTAGCAATGCGAACTAACTTTGTTTTTTCAGTCATAAAATATCCATTAATAATTACTGGGGTCTGTTGACCTTCCAGGATTAAAACCTGTTCTATCTGAGGGCGATTTAATCAGCTAAAATTCTAAATTCTTTTTGCGCAATGAGTAAGCCTCGCTCATCAACCACATCAACGCGCCAATTCCCTAGCTGGGAATCCATAATATTTTTAGTTGAGTAAGTTCGGTAGCGCGGAGAAGTAACTTTGAGCGACACTTCCGCCATCACTTCCCCTTCAAATAACCAAATGTGCTTTACCTGCTGACCTTGTAAGTTTTTAAGCTCACTAAAAAATGACAATGATTCTTCAAATTGGCTTAAACGCACATCGGCGGCAAATACATTGGTTGGTTCACGATTACTCACACTGCGCGTCAATACGGCGCGGCTAATAGTAGCTGTATCTATTTTGGCACCAATGGCCACACTCGCAACTTGTGCTGATTCAGCAAATACTTTTTGCTCAGCCGGTTTTTCACTGGCCGTTTCGGTTTCAGGCGTTTGGTTATCTGTTGCAGCCATGGCTGCTTCTTCAGGCTCAGCAGTGATCGTTGGCTCTACTTCTTGCTCAATAATACTTTGTTGAACTTCAGGCTCTGATGTTACTTGTTCGGTAATAGGAGCTGGTTTTTGCTCACCTGGGGAAAGGATTTTAGGTGCTGCAATTGCGACACTGCTCAGCAGCTCCTCATCAGCATCTGTTGCGTTTTCACTCTCTGCTGATGCTGCAGTATCATCGCTTAACGACACAATTGCTGTTTGTTGCTCAGTAGAATCGAACTGCTCATTAGGATGCTGCGCCCCTTGATCAGCATTCACAGCGCTAGACAGGCCGTAAATAACCGCTGCAGAGGTCATAATCACCAACATAGAAATACTCACAATCCGACGCCAATGCCACTCATAGCTCACGCTGGGTTCGCTAACCTGTGGTTCACGTTTTACATTTGCTGTTATTACTATTTTTTGACTCATTTTGACCCTCAGCGGCTCCTAAACTAACTTAAGCGAGAAATTAACCATTGGCGCACAGCTTGTAACTCTTGTGTACAAACCTGATGCCCCATAGGGTATTCTTGCCAACTCACATCCATGTTATGCGTTGATAATACTTCAAACGCACTTCTACCCGCGCTATGCGGTACAACGTCATCTTGGCTCCCATGAGCCATAAATATATTTAGCTGTGTTTGCTTTGCTTCATCAGCCAATTTATGTGGCACACACATATAGGTTGATAGTGCCATAACGCCAGCAAGCTTTTGCTCTAAACGCGGGGCTAAATGTAGCGATATGACGCCACCTTGTGAAAATCCCGCTAAAATAATTTTGTTCGCCGGTATGCCGTTAGCAATTTCTTGCGTTATTAATTGCTCAACTTTTGCTGCAGACTCCCTAACCCCTTGTTCATCTGCACGTTTGTCTAAATCCATCGATTTAATGTCATACCATGAGCGCATCTGCATACCGCCGTTAATAGTAACAGCCTGCATAGGCGCATGCGGAAATACAAAACGCACACCTAGTTCACTGGGTAAATCGAGCTGTGGCGCTACTGGGGCAAAACCATCACCTGAATCACCCAAACCATGTAGCCAAATAACCGTGGCTTTATGCGTCCCCTGAGCTGGGTATTGAACAAACTCTAAACTCATAGCGATGATTGCCACTTAATTTCTTGACCCGCTTGACGTGTTGACGCTTCATTGATGAAACTCCAAAACTCTGCGCCTGAGCGGTTATCAATCCATTGACCATCACGCATTTCAAAATGGTGACCGTTAAATTTTGTTGCCACCCACACTTGATGCAACGGTGCTTGCTTATTAATCACAATTTTACTGCGATCTGGAAAAATAATTTCTAAAATACCTTGAGCCGATTCATAATCTAAATCTGCTTCACAATCATCAACTTGTTCTTCAATTGTGAACATAAGAGCTTCTGCTAACTGGTGATATTCGTGATCAGTCATCGTTAATTTCCTTTGCAGGCAAGACGCCTAAATAATGGGTGCATGTTTGTACAGCTAGTGTAACAGGAATAAAATCATCCGCGAATAGCTGCATTTTTTAGATATTCTGTTACTCTGCGATTATAAAGCCAGCAACCATATTAATCTAATGAAAGCGACATATACCTTACAATTAAAACAACTATTAATCAGCACCGTTTTGTTGTGTGCGTTAGCTGGCTGTGGTCAAAGCGGCCCGCTGTACTTACCAGAGCAGCCTACTGAACAAAATCAGCCAACAGACACCCCCAACAAGCAAACACCTATTGAGCAAAAACAGGAGCAGTAAATGGATTTTTTTAATTATAAAAACAACCAACTATTTGCTGAAGATGTCAGCGTAGCAACGATTGCACAGCACTATGGTACACCGTGTTATGTGTATTCAAGAGCGACGTTTGAACGCCATTATTTAGCGTTTGCCAATGCAGCTCAAGATCATAAAAGCCTAGTGTGCTACGCCGTTAAAGCAAATTCAAATATTGCAGTATTAAATATACTGGCGCGACTTGGTGCGGGTTTTGACATTGTTTCAAAAGGCGAGCTCGCGCGGGTCATCAAAGCGGGAGGCGCAGCCAATAAAGTGGTGTTTTCTGGGGTTGCTAAAACCGCTGACGAAATTGCTTATGCGTTAGAATTAGGTATTAAATGTTTTAACGTTGAATCAATCTCAGAGCTTGAGCGCATTTCAGAAGTAGCGTGTGAGCTTAATCTAGACGCGCCAATTTCTATTCGTGTTAATCCTGATATTGATGCTAAAACACACCCGTATATTTCTACTGGCCTAAAAGAAAACAAATTTGGCATTGGTATCGAAACCGCGTTAAGTGTGTACCAACATGCTGCGTCGTTACCTGGCTTAAATATAGTTGGGGTTGATTGTCACATTGGCTCACAGCTGACACAAACCAAACCGTTTTTAGAGGCGCTTGATAAACTACTGGCATTAATTGATGAGTTAAAAAATACAGGTATTGAATTAAGCCATTTAGATATTGGTGGAGGCCTTGGCGTAACCTACAACGACGAACAGCCTCCCCACCCGAGTGAGTATGCAGCACAAGTAACACAGCGCCTTACTAATTATCGCCACCTTGAACTGATTTTTGAACCAGGGCGAGCTATTGCCGCCAACGCTGGGATTTTAGTGACTCAGGTTGAGTTTATTAAGCAAAATCAAGACAAGTACTTTGCGATTGTTGATGCGGGTATGAACGACATGTTGCGCCCATCACTTTATCAAGCGTGGCAAAAAATTATTCCTGTATCGGTGCGTGATGACGAAACACCTACCCACAACTATGATGTAGTTGGGCCGGTGTGTGAAACCGGTGACTTTTTAGGTAAAGACCGCCCTCTAGCACTCAAACAAGGTGACTTATTAGTGCAGCGTAGCGCTGGAGCATACGGCTTTACAATGAGTTCAAATTATAACTCACGCCCACGGGTTGCCGAAATAATGGTAGATGGTGAGCAACATCATCTTATTCGCGAACGCGAAACCATCGAGAGCCTGTACCAAGGTGAGAAAATTTTACCATAAACGTTTTTGTTACCTAGCTGCTCTGTGGCATGATTAGCGCAGAGCAAAACCGAATTAGAGCGCTATGTTAGTTAATTTTTCCAAAATGCACGGCTTAGGTAACGACTTTGTTGTGATTGATAATATTACACAAAACGTTTTTTTATCCCGTGATCAAATCAAAAAGCTGGCCGATCGCCATTTCGGCATTGGGTTTGACCAATTACTGATGGTTGAAGCCCCTTACTCACCCGATCTCGATTTTCACTATCGGATTTTTAATGCCGACGGCCACGAAGTAGAACAATGTGGTAACGGCGCCCGTTGCTTTGCCCGCTTTGTGCGCATGAAAGGCTTAACCAATAAACATAAAATTAGCGTTTCAACTAAATCGGGTAACCTCACCCTGTATATTGAAAAAGACGGCCAAGTAACGGTTAACATGGGACACCCTAATTTTGAGCCGAGTAAAATCCCGCTTAAAGCAACCAAACGTGAGCTGACTTATATTATTCGTGCAGAAGAACATACCGTTTTTAGTGGTGCTGTTTCTATGGGTAACCCGCATTGCGTCATGGAAGTAGACGACATTGAAACGGCACAAGTGAGTACCCTTGGCCCGTTGCTTGAAAATCATGAACGTTTTCCACAGCGCGCAAATATTGGCTTTATGCAGGTTATTTCTCAAGAACACATTAAACTCAGAGTGTGGGAACGTGGTGTAAGCGAAACACTTGCTTGTGGTACCGGTGCGTGTGCCGCTATGGTGATTGGCTTTATTCAAAACAAGCTCACCAGCACAGTGCAAGTTGATTTACCAGGCGGTAGCTTACAAGTTCGCTGGAGTGGCGAAGGCCACCCAGTGCGTATGACAGGCCCCGCTGAACATGTATTTGATGGGCAAGTTGCACTATGAGTGAATTAACTAAACAGCAAGTAATAGATTACTTACAACAGCACCCTGATTTTTTAATAAATCAACCTGCGCTATTAGCGCAACTTGAGTTACAACAGCAAGTTCAGGGGGCGACTTCGTTAGTACATATTCAGCAACGTCAACTACGTGAACATAATACTCAGTTAAAACATCAAATCGAGACGATGACCAAGTATGCCACGCAAAATGAACTCGTGTACCGCTTGTTCAGTCAATGCCATCGTCAGCTTTGGAGCAATTACGACTTTAATACTTTGGCAAGTAACTTACGCAACATTATTTGCATGAGCCCGACTATTAATGAGTGCAAACTCGTAAGATACGACAGCGCGTTTGAGGGCTTAGTAAAGCATAGATTGTCAGATAGTAATCATTATTTAGGGCGGGTAAATCAGCAAGAGCGCGACTTACTCTTTAACGAGGATACCCAATCGACCGCCCTGTATTTAATTGGCGAACCCACTAACCCCTACGCAATTTTGGCTTTTGGCAGCCACGATGAGAACCACTTTGAGCCCTCACAAGATAACTTATTTGTGTTAGATTTTGTACGCTCATTACAAATACGGTTACTGGAACTGGCATGAGCGACGACACGCCAAATATTAGCGACTTAAGCGATAGCTGGCGTACACCCATTACATTATTTAGTGATTACTTAAAATTTGAACGCCAGTATTCAGCGCACACCGTCAATCAATATGTTAGCCAATTAGGTTTTGCCGCCTTGTATTTTAATAAGCTATGCGACAATTGGTTTGCCGTACAAAGTGAGTACATTCGCCGTTACAGCATGGCGCTGCGCGCTAAGCAACTGAGCGGCAGAACAATCAGCTTAAAGCTAAGCTGCATTCGAAGTTTATATAAGTTTTTAAAAGCAAAAAATATTACTGAGCAACCGCATTATCATAACCCCGCGCAAGGGATAAAAGGCCCTAAATTTGCCAAGCCTTTACCTAAAAATCTTGATGTTGACCAAATGGCACGTTTACTCGAAATACCCGATGACGATCCACTTGCCATTCGAGATAAAGCCATGATGGAACTCATGTATTCATCAGGTCTGCGCATTAGCGAGTTAGTTGGTGCTAACATGCAGGATATAAATGCCCGTAATGGTGAAATACTGGTACGTGGTAAAGGTGCAAAAGAACGGCTAATACCGGTTGGCTCTAAGGCCCTTGAGGCATTAAAGAAATGGCTCGCGGTTCGG
This sequence comes from Pseudoalteromonas sp. MQS005, assembly GCF_001661605.1. Lineage (NCBI taxonomy): Bacteria > Pseudomonadati > Pseudomonadota > Gammaproteobacteria > Alteromonadales > Pseudoalteromonadaceae > Pseudoalteromonas > Pseudoalteromonas sp. MQS005. The sequence continues at coordinate 34,941 of NZ_LYRQ01000018.1, forward strand.
CCGCTATTTATGGGCGCAAACGAACACGCGGTATTTTTAAGTAGTAAAAAAAACCGTATCTCTGTGCGCCAAGTCCGTTTGCGAATGCAAGAATGGGGCATTAAACAAGGTATAAGCTCACAAGTGCATCCGCATAAATTACGCCACTCATTTGCGTCGCATATTTTAGAATCGTCTGGCGATTTACGAGCAGTACAGGAGCTATTAGGCCACAGTAGTTTATCTGCAACCCAAGTTTATACTCATTTAGATTTTCAGCACTTGGCTAAGGTGTACGACAACACCCATCCACGTGCTAAAAAACGAACCGATTAGGGTAATAACCATGATCCGATTTAATCGCGCAATTTCTCCTTTTTCTGTACTAAGCTTTGACTTAGACGACACCTTATACGACAACCGCCCAATCATAACCGCAGCCGTTCAGGCGCAAATTGATTATTTAAATGCGCTGCCAGGCTATAAAAAACAGGGGCCACAGTTTTGGCAACAATGCCGTGAGCGAGTTGTTCAACACCAACCTGAACTCATTGATAACGTCACTCAGTGGCGTAAACATACCCTACGCTTAGTTTTGTCTGAGCTTGGTTTTAAAGACGATGAAGTAGAGCATCATGCACACAGTGCTTATCAAGCATTTGCTGATGCGCGCAGTAATATTGAAGTGAGCGAAGACGTACTAACATTGCTCGATAAACTAAGCCAGCACTACAAATTAATTGCCATTACTAACGGTAATGTAGAGGTTGAGCGTTTTAATTTAAAAGATAAGTTTGAACTGGTGCTGCAAGCTGGCTTGCACGGTAAAGCTAAACCACATACGACCTTATTTGATCAAGCTGCAACACATTTGCGTATTAACAACAGTGAAATTTTACACATAGGTGACAGCCTTGATAGCGATGTGCAAGGTGCTAATAACGCTGGCTGCCAGTCTGTGTGGTTAAATAATCAAGCACAAGCCTATGCCTACAAAGGACTTGCTGATATTGAAATAACCAACATTCATGCGTTAACCCACTTAATTGGTAAATAAACTATGCTTGTTTTATTGGCTCAATTGAATATAAATCAATCATAAGATAGGTTAGGGGTAATTACTTAACAATATCTTATAATAACAAGGACAGCGTATGACGCTTACAAACTACTTAACAACGCTCGCGAATGAGCCTAAAAGCATTGCTTTTGCTGATACTATGGCCGTTATTGATGAGCATTATACTTTTACAGCGTGCAGTTTTAGTAACCATGGGTTATTGAGCTCTGCGAGTGAAAATAACGGTTCATGCAAAATTTTTGCGTTTGCTAAGCTCAATGGTCTTAGTAAGCAAAATACATTAGATTGTTTTGGGGCATTTTATCGCGAAGACGTACTAAACAACCCAGATGCAGACGATCACATGAATATTCGCACCTTTATGTTAGCGCCCGAAGCCACCCCATTTTTAGGTATTACCTTTGATGGTACGCCATTAACAGCAAAAAAATAACGCTCCAATCAGCGTTATTTAGCCACTATTAGCGGTTTTTCCATAAAGTAACGAGTGCCATTAAGTGGGTAATTATCAAGTTGATATTTAACTTGGTAACCCCGTTTTTCATAAAAAGGCTTGGCTTGAAAATCTAAGGTGTCAAGCTGAGCCTGAGCAGCGCCTTGTTCAATTGCCGCGTGTTCTAATGACATTAATAACGAATCAGCCAAGCCATTGCCTCGTACCGATTCATCGCACCATAACCAGCTTATTAGCAACCAGTTACCAAACACATGACCGCTTATGCCTGCAACTAACTCACCTTGTTTATCGAGATATTTAAAGCCAAGAGGTTGACGCTGTGCGTCGAAGTGCTGAGCATTAAACTCAAGCATGTGCGCGCGCAGTGCTTGATTTAATTGCTCAGAATTATCGGGATGTAATAGGTACATTGGATGATTCCAAATAAACCTATATTAGCAAATACCTGATATTAAAACAGGTTGTTTTGCCCAAAGGGCACTTCGAGCATATTACTGGAAATTTTTTCTGGTTGACCACACATTTCATCATAAGCACTGGTGTGCCTTAGCATCATTTGTGCATAGGCGATATCTTCAAAGCGTTTTTGAATATGTAATGGGCTTAGTGCCTTCACAAATTCACCATTACTTTCTTGTACATAGTATTCAACATTATTAATGACAACAGACACTTGGTACAAGGCCATTTCCAGTGAATGAACAACCACTTTTTGTAATGGCTGATGCTTTTTTAGTTCTGAAAATTGAATACCCATAGTAACCTACCTACTGTTAAATTAACTGTCCAAGTAATCAATACGCAGCTTTGCTATAATCGCGATCAATATTTTTTAATTACACTGCATTATGGATACAAAAATTCGACTCGCTAAATACATTGCTCATGCCGGTATTTGCTCACGAAAACAAGCGTCGCGCTTGATTGATGAAGGCGTTGTCATGGTTAATAATCGCCCCGCTAATCATATTGATCATGTGGACGAAAACGACCGTGTTATCGTTAATGGTCACGCCATTAAAGGCCCAGCCGATTTAGTGTACTTTGCCTATCACAAACCGGTAGGGATTGACTGTAAACTCAATCATCACGACCCCAGCAGCCTTATCCATCACCTGCCTCAACTTACCCGTGTTTACCCTATTGGCCGCCTTGATAAAGATTCTCGTGGTTTAATTATCTTGACCAACGACGGAGACTTTTGTAATCAACTGATTCATCCAGACTTTCATCAACCCAAACGCTACTTAGTCACTGTGAATAAACCATTAGACGCGCATTTTTGTGAAAAAATGGCAGCAGGCGTCCCCGTTGATAAGCAAATAACACGACCTTGTGAAGTAGTTAAAATAGCGAGTAATCAATTTAGTATTGTTTTAAAACAAGGGCTCAACAGGCAAATACGTAAAATGGCGCATTACTGTGGCTACACAGTCATTGATTTATACCGCGTACAGATCAGTGAATTACTATTAGATAATTTAAACCTCCCAGAAAACCACTTTATAAAAATTAACAAAAACGATATTTTAAGCCAATAAGCTCACACTAATCCCCTCCCTTTAGCGTGATTAAAAAACAAAAAATAAACTTGCAAAAATAGATTACAAGTGTAGTCTTAAATGAAAGATTACACTTGTAGGCAATAAAATGATCGAATTATCAAAAGCAGAATTTGAAGTGCTGGATGCACTCTGGATTAACTACCCCGCCACAGCCAGCCAAATTATTGAGCGTTTAAGTGACGATAAACAATGGCACGAAAAAACCATTAAAACCTTATTGGGTCGTTTAGTAAAAAAAGGCGCGCTTAGCTTTGAAAAAGACGGCCGCCAATATATTTATACGCCATGTATTGCCCGTGCTGATTATACTTTAAAAGAGAGTAAGAACTTCATAGAGCGCTTTTTTAGTGGTCGTATTGCTCCTTTGGTAAGTGGCTTCGCTAAATCGGAGCAACTCTCTCAGCAAGATATAAACGAGCTTAAAAAAGTCATTGATGACTGGGAAAAGAATCAAAAGTAAGGAGTTAGCATGGCGATTCAAATAGGATTTAATTGGCTCATTGAACAGCAGCTATTATTAAGTCTGTTGTTTGCAGGGTTTGTTTTACTTGAGCGCTTTGGCTTAAAAGCCCTTGGCTCACGCTTTGTGTATAAATTAGCTTGGTTAATACCTGTATCAGTTCTGTTGGCTAATTTACCTAGTGCAATTAAGCCACTGCAAAATAGCGGCATTAGTTACCATTTAATTACGCCTAATCAAGCACTTAAAAACGGCTTAAGTGTTAGTTGGGCGCTACTGTATGTCATTATTACCACGGTCCTATTAATTGCCGCTGTTGTTACCCATACCCGATTTGTTAAAGGCCTACAGCTCACTGAGTTAGCCCATTTTAAGCAAGTAACAATAGGAGTAAAAACTTATACCAGCGCTCAGGTGGCTACGCCCATGGTCATTGGTGTTTTTAATAGCAAACTGGTATTGCCGCACAATTATAATACTCAGTTTGATAATGCTACTCTAGCGCTTATTCTAGAGCACGAAAACGTGCATATAAAGCGCAAAGACAACCTTATAAATGTGGTGCTATTACTGGCTACAATTTTATTGTGGTTTAACCCTCTGGCTTGGATGGCTTACGCAAGCTGTAGACGTTTGCAGGAGCTAACTTGTGATGAACGGGTACTAAGCAATAAAACCACACAGCAACAAATTTTATACAGCAAAGCCTTAATAAACTGCGCTGCCAATGCGCCAGCGGGTCTGATGGCTTATTCACACTACGGAGATAAAAAAACCATGTTACAACGACTTACTAATATCAAACATAACGGCGCACATTCGCGCCTAGCAAAAGGAAGCGTGTTACTTATCGCTGCGAGCTTGCTCAGTGGCTTAGCTGTAGCAAAGCAACCTGAAGCATCAGCTAAAAAAGAAACATCTATCGCTCCCGTAATGCGAATCGAACCGCTTTACCCAAAACAAGCGGCGGAACAAGGCATTAGCGGTTCAGTGGTATTAAAATACGACATAACCCCAGCAGGCAAAACAGCTAACATTACTGTTGTAAAAGCTGAACCAGAAGCAGTCTTTAACAAAGAAGCAAAAAGAGCACTGATGCAATGGCAATATACACCTTCATCAATGGGACAACAAAATGTACTAATACAACTTGATTTTGCACTCAACAGTACAGTTACAAAAAGTGATTTAATAGAGCGAGTTAACATATCGCATTAATGGGAATAAGTGTTTAAGACTATAAAGCAAGCACCCTTTTAGGCTGCTTGCTTTGTGGTTTTTGCTTATTCTCGTTATAAACTGACGGCGATCATGCCAATAGCGGTGCCTATTCCTACCAGCCAAGTGATCGAGCGAATAATATCGAGGTTTAAATAATAAAAAGTACAAAATAAAATACGCGCTACAATATGCGTCATCGCTAAAGTTTCGGTTACGGCATTAACATTGTTTGTGCCTAATACAGCAGCCAAAGCAACGGCAAAAACCGCTAACGATTCAAAACAGTTTTGATGAGCAGCCAGCGCCCGTGCTCCGAGTCCTGTAAGTTGTGTTTGTTGTTGCCGCGGATGTTTATTATCGTAACCACCGAGCTTATTCATTTCTATAATAGCTGGGATTCTCGCAACATAAGGCATGATCACTGCAATTAAGGCGCAAACCAATAAAATCGTCATTATAATTCTCGAGTTATTATTTATGACCCAAAATAACACAGCAAATAGAAAAAAGCCGCCAAATATAAATAACCTGAGCTCTGGCGGCTAGCAGTAACATCCCTCACACTATAGCCGATTTAAGCAGTGCGTCACTGTGGCAAATTGTCGCAGGTGATGAATATTCATTATGCCTTTTTGATGGTCGCTTTAATGCCAGAGTACTGCTAAATTAGCTCTCCACTTTTTTGTATGTTGTTTAAGATGATTTGGATTTTACTCACTATTTTTGCCGCATTTATGCAGTCATGGCGTAATGCGCTGCAAAGCAAATTAAGCGCTCATGTCAGCGTTGCTGGCGTTACTCTAGCCCGCTTTATTGTCGCAAGCCCTATTGCAGGGCTGTATTTATATGCGCTTTATTATTACCAAGATGCGCCTCTCCCTTCATTTAATCCTTTATTTATTAGCTATATTATTGGAGCCAGCATAGTGCAAATTATTGCCACAGGGCTCATGGTGAAGTTGTTTAAAATGAACAATTTTGCAGTAGGCGCGGGCCTTGCTAAAAGCGAAGCGCTAATGGCGGCGATATTAGGATTACTATTTTTTGGTTCGGCTCTTTCATTTTTAGGTTGGATTGGTGTATTTATTGGCGCACTCGCTGTATTGCTATTAAGCGGCATTGCGAATGTGAAACATTTTAGCTTAAAAACCGCCTTAACAGGGCTTGCTTGCGGTACTTCGTTTGCGTTGTCATCGTCATGGATCCGCGAAGCGAGTTTAAGCTCGGGTATTGCTTTTCCTTATGCACCCGCGTGGGTTTTATTACTGATTATTAGCTTACAAACATTGATGTTATGTATATACATTGCTTTAAAAGAGCGCCATACCTTTAAAATGATGTATCAATATAAGAAAATGACAAGTGCAGTGAGTGTATTTAGCTGCTTAGGTTCCGTCGGCTGGTTTAGTGCCATGAGCTTACAGCATGTCGCCTATGTAAAAACGCTCGGTCAAATAGAAGTATTTTTTACCATGTTAATCTCTATTTTATGGCTAAAGCAGCCGCTAAAGCGCCAAGACAGTGCGGGGCTAGTGCTGATTGCAGTGGCTGCCATATTGGTTATGCTGCCAAGTAGTTAAAAAAAGCGCAGGTATAAACCTGCGCTTGTTTTTTAATATAACAATTAATGACTAATTTTTAAGGTGATGACACCACAAATAATCATTAATACACCAGCAATACGGCCAAAAGTGGCTGCATCACCATAAAATAATATACCAACTAAAAACGTACCTGCTGCGCCAATCCCCGTCCATACCGCATAAGAAGTCCCCATAGAGATTTGCTTTTGCGCTAACCAAAGCATAAAGCCACTTGCGACCATAAACGCGATTGCAATTGCAATGCCTTGCCAACGGGTATCTGGGTTTTGTGAAATTTTTAGGCCTATTGGCCAACCAATTTCAAGTAACCCTGCAATTATTAAGTACATCCACGCCATTAAACATCTCTCTTTTTCAATATCACTTCATATAAATCACTGCGGCGGTCTTTTAAGTTACGCACGGTACCTTCACTGTGAAGTATTTTTAACTTGTCCATATCTAAGTCGCTAAATAATAGCATTTCGGTATTGGTGGTGGCCTCATTTAGTGTGGCATCGTGTGGAAATGAAAAGTCAGACGGTGTAAGAACAGCAGATTGCGAGTACTGTACATCTAAACTTTCTACTTCGGGTAAATTACCCACCGAACCTGCGATAACCACATAACACTCGTTTTCAATAGCGCGCGCTTGTGCACAGTGGCGAACACGTAAATAACTATTTTTGGTGTCGGTCCAAAATGGCACAAATAAAATATCAAGCCCTTGGGTTGCTAAAATACGCGACAACTCTGGAAACTCAACATCGTAACAAATTTGAATCCCTACGCGACCGGCATCGGTTTCAAATACCGCTATTTTATCACCGCCTTGAATCACCCAATCATTATGTTCATGCGGGGTGATATGAATTTTACGTTGCTCATCTATTTTGCCACTGCGGTGGCACAGGTAACTCACGTTATAAATTTTATCACCCTCGGCAAGCGGCATAGAGCCGGTGATAATATTCGCGTTGTACTCAATTGCCATGCGCGACATCGCGTTTTTAAAAGTCTCAGTGTATTCAGCTAAATAACGAATGGCTTCGGTTTGATTACTTTGCTCAGTTAACCCCATCAATGGCGCGTTAAAGAACTCCGGAAATAAAATAAAGTCGCTTTTATAATCAGACACCGTATCAACAAAGTATTCAACTTGCTTAAGCATTTCTTCAACCGACTCAACACAGCGCATTTGCCACTGCACAGCCCCAACACGTACGATTGATTTAGTCGACTCAATAACGGTATCGGTTGGCTCAAACATAATGTTATTCCACTCAAGTAACGTGGCATAACCTACTGATTCTTGATCCTCTGGAAGGTACTTTTTAAGTAAACGCTTTACCTGAAAATCGTTAGCTAATTGAAAACTCAATATTGGATCGTATATCTCTTTTTGATCCACCTTGGCAATGTATTCCATTGGCGTCATATCGTCGCTGTGATTGTAATAACGCGGAATGCGGCCACCCGCTAAAATAGCGCGTAAGTTATATTGGCGACATAATTCTTTACGGGCATCATAAAGACGACGCCCTAAACGCATGCCTCGGTACTGCTCACTAATAGCAACATCTAAACCATATAGCGCGTCACCTGTGGTATCACTAAATACACGGTCATGGCCATCAGCAATATCTTCATAGGTGTGCGGGTTTGAAAAACGTGCATAATCCACTTGTACACTCAGCGCTAAACCCACCAGCACGCCATCATCAACAATACCAATTTGCCCTTCAGGGAACTGATCTATAAGTCTAAAAATTGTATGGCTTGGCCATGCGCCGCCTAAATCAGGGTACGCTTCGTCCATCAAGGTTTTAATTTGTGGGTATTGTTCTCTGCTTAAGTTACAAATTTCAAGATGGGTTTTTTCTGCCGACATATACAACTCCTTTAGGCACGTAAAAATCAAAAAAGCTGAACAAATGCTCAGCTTAATTAGGTTTATGCGTTTTGGTTCGCGCTAGGCGCTACTTTAAACTGCGATAAAAAAGGGTGGTTACACGCTCTTTTGGTAACCAGTTTGCATATTCAAGGCCAAGTTCTGATAATGGATCGGCTTTGAGGACTTGCTCTAAACTGGCATCGTTTTGCATAGCATTAAGCATAACATCTTTCGCTTTTTGTACCAGCTTACGATACGTCATTAGCCCTGAACGGTCGCTTATCGGGCCATGCCCTGGAATAACGGTTGTTTTTTCATCTATTTGTTTAATCACATCATCAACCGCCGCTAAAACACCATCAACACTACCGCCGCTATCTACATCAACAAAAGGTAAGCTTCCAAAGTTAAAATATATATCGCCCATATGAACTATGTTGTCGTTACTAAAAAAGATAACCGAGTCGCCATCTGTGTGCGCATTTGAGTAGTGCACAACATGCGCATGCTCATTATTAAAGTGCAGTTTTAAATCATGACCAAAACTAATTCGCGGTAAGTAATCAGAACCCTCACCATGTTTTTCTTTTAAGCGTTTGTGTACATTGTCGTGAGCAATCACATGTGCGCCCGCTTTTGCAAAGTTTTCGTTACCCCCAGTATGGTCGCCATGATGATGGGTATTAATTACAAACTCGGCACTGCCTGGCTTTAAGTCGCTAATGGTTTTTTTTATATCGTCGGAAAGCTTGGCAAACTGATCGTCAATAATATAAATGCCATCATCCCCCACACTTGCGGCAATGTTACCGCCTTGACCAAATAACACGTAAACATGTTCACTTAATTGTGTAGCCGTAACGGGGCTTTCATCCGCAAATGCATGATTGCTTAACAGTAAACTGGTGATTAATGCCGGTAGTAATTTTTTCATTTTTGTTTTCCTATAATTGCTTTATCTGGGTTATAAAACGTTATTACTACTTATTTAGCTCACTTTGCATCCAAGGCTAGTCGTTCATTGGTGCAATTTCAATTTGATGCATTAATGCTTGCGGTAATAATGGCGTGTGCTTACCTTTTACATATTCATCAAAGCCAGCTCGGTAAAACTCAGAAAGTGGGTGCCCTGATTGCCCACCCGGAATCGTTAAAATAGCATTCTTTAAGTGCCCAGGCTGAACAATAAAACGCTGTGATGCGCCAAAACTACGTTTTTGCACCGCTGGCATATAACTGTCACCAAATCCGGGGGCTGTTGGCATGTTAAGTAACTTACTTAGTATGGGCATTTGTTTAGCAAACGGGTGCTCAATCGCTAATTCGTTTACTTTTCCCCACTGCCAGTTTTTTATGTTATTACCAAACCTTGATGTTAACTGCGTGAGTGTTTGCTCAAAGGCACCCTGTAATTGCTGCTCCCAATTAGTAAACTGCGGATTAACCCAACTTGTTGGCTGAGCCTTTATTAACTGCCAAACAGCGGGCTCTAAATCACGTTTCACATATTTTAATGTGCCATCTTGCTGGTTAAGTGTTGTCTCAATACTGCTAAATAAAATATTTATCAATTCATCACGATACGTCTTTACTAAGGTATACCCTATTGATTTCGGGCAAGCGCATTGCTGCCAGTTTTCGAGGGCATTTATATGATCTTTATAGCGCGCGGGCTGTTTTTTTAACTGCTCAAGCAATAAGGCATGCCAAGGCATTAAAAATCGTGCTTGGTTGTCTAACTGCAACTGATAAAAATCACTTTCATTAAAACGTTGTTTTTCAAATAACCTATCGCGAATTTGCGTTGCACGTGCCCCAAGCGCATAACCGCCATTACCAAAACGGACGTTATCATCAGCAGATACCACTCGAGAATTACCTGTCCATAATCGCCCGTTTTCAGGATTTTTAATAAAAGGTCGATCGATTTCGTTTTGCTGCCAAAGCGCGGAGTAATCTTCTTCTTTTACGGCTAATTCACTGGGTGTTGTTCGCGCAGGTATGCCGCCCATATTTTTCCATGCTGCATTTCCTTGGTCATCGACCACCAGCAGGTTTTGCACAGGAATGCCTACGTCACTTGCAATATCAAGCGCATCATCAACACTCTGTGCTTGCTCAAGCTGTAATAGCTGCATATTAACGGCGTATGGTTGATGTGCAGCCCAGCTCAGTGCGTAAGGCTTTTCATTAATGTATTTTACCGGACCGTATTCACTGAGCGTAAGAGAGTAACTTTCTACTTTGCCACTGGGTAATGCAATAGGCTCATCTACTTGCCACATTTTGCTATCGCTATTAAGCGCAATCCAATCGGCGGTATCTAAATACCCGTTGGTAAACCCCCATGCAACGTTGTTATTTGTGCCTACTACAATCGCTGGCGCTCCCGGAAGCGAGACACCCGTTACCTGCATGGGTTTATTATTTAATGAATAGTTTAATTGGGCTCGATACCAAATAACCGGCACAGCCATTGATAAATGCATATCATCAGAGAGCATCGCAGCCTGAGTGTTGGTTAAATTTGAGGTGACCGCCCAATTATTACTACCCACTTCTAAGTTAGCGGTAATGGGTTTAATCGCGGTGATTGGTTGCGATAAAAGTTCGGGGATTGGGTTATTCAAAAGAGCGAGCTGACTGCCATCCAATGCGGCTTGATATTGGCTAGGCTGAGTTAAAAAACTTACCATTTCAGCACCGTATTGCTGCTCTATTTGAATTAAAGCTTGGTCGCGCTCAAATGTAGATGACTGTAAATCAAGGTACATGCTAAAAATAACTAATAAACTGTCTTCACTTTGCCAAGGTTTTTGCTCAGCCCCCGTGAGTAAATATTCAAAACTGGGGTACCCTACTTGTGCAATGCCTTCATTTACACCTTGGGCATAACTGCGTAGCAGCTGTTTGTCGGCCTTCGGGAGGGTTTTTAAAATAGCTTGGCTGCGTTTGCGTAATTGGTGAAAACGCATTTTTTTATCAAGCCCAAGCGCGGCTTCACCAAATAGCTCGCTTAGCTCACCTGCGGCATTACGTCTAAGTAAATCCATTTGAAAAAAGCGGTCTTGCCCGTGAGCATAACCTAAGCCATAGGCAGCATCGTGGCGAGTTGCTGCAGTAATAACAGCTTGGCCAAGCGTATCACGAGCGACTTTAACTGGCTGCGTTACCGCATCGCTTCGGCCTTTGCCATCAAGGGTAGGTAAACTTAGAGTCAACACGCCGTAAACAATTGCAGTACTGGCGAGCGCTAAAATCACAACAATTAATAGCAACCGTTTGATTACTTTAAACATAAACATACCCTTCAACTTTTTCAATAAACTATTATTAGCATATATTCATATTCGTTCTATTAAAAACACTACGAAAAGCGGGTAAAGGGTGAAATAAACATCAAAATCCACGATAATACACAGTTCATGTATTGTGCAGACCTAGTTGAGATCAAAATGACTGAAAAAACATTTATTAAAGGTAAAGACCGCGATTTAGAATCGTCTATCTCTACCATGCAAAACAAGCTAAAAGCGCTAAATATTAATATTGAAGAAGCGCTGTGGCTTAACCCTGTAGCAAACTGTTATTCAGTTCATATAAAAGATAGCGACTGCGGTGTGATGTTTACTAATGGTAAAGGTGCCACTGATAAAGCCTCTATCGCCTCTGCGCTAGGTGAATATTTTGAGCGTTTAAGCTGTAACTACTTTTTTGCTGATTTTTACTTAGGCGAAGAATTTGCCAATGATGACTTTACTCATTATCCAAACGAGAAATGGTTTAAAGTTGAAAACGATGAAATACCACAGGGTATTATGGATGAAAGCTTATGGGATTATTTTGACCCAGAGCGTGAATTAACCGCATCACACCTTTATGACTTTAACTCTGGCAATTTTGAACGTGGTATTTGTTCTGTACCGTACACTCGTCAGCGCGACAATCAAGACATTTATATTCCGGTGAATGTGATTGGTAATATTTTTGTTTCTAATGGCATGAGTGCTGGTAATACTAAATTTGAAGCCCGTGTTCAGGGATTATCTGAAGTATTTGAGCGCGCTATTAAAAACCGCATTATTGCCGAAGGTATCAGCTTGCCAATCGTGCCTGAAGAGGTGGTAAAACAATACCCTAAAATTCATGAAGCCTGTGAAGAGCTGCGTAGCCATGGCTTCCATTTACGCATTGCGGATGCATCACTAGGCGGTAAATACCCAGTAATGAGCGTCACGCTTATAAACCCTGTTGATGGGTCAGTATTTGCCTCTTTTGGTGCTCACCCTTCATTTGAAGTAGCGCTAGAGCGTACCGTTACCGAATTACTGCAAGGTCGTCGCCTAGATCAACTTGACGTATTCCAACCTGCTACATTTGATAACGACGAAGTCGCTACTCCTGAGAACATTGAACTGCACTTTATTGATTCAAGCGGTTTAATTTCACATGACTTTTTCCGCTCTGAAGCAGATTTTGAATTTGTACATTGGGACTTTAGTGGTTCAACTGAGCAAGAATACAACTTCTGTACTGATTTAATTCATAGCATGGGTCACGATATCTATATTATGGATTACACCCACTTAAACGTGTATGCATGTCGTATTTTAGTTCCTGGTATGTCAGACATTTATCCTGTAGATGAGCTAATTTGGCGCAACAATAATGAAGGCGCTAAATTCCGCGAAGACTTCTTATCGCTTGATCAGTACGATAGCAAACAATGGATGGAAATTTACGACAACCTCGAAGAAGCAGGTCACAGCGATATTATTCGCGCAGCTGAATTCATTGGCTTAGCAACCGACGCCGATACACCTTGGCACACACTACGCATTGGTGAGCTTAAAGCACATTTATGCTTAGCGGCGGGTAATGAAGAAGCTATTGACTGGGTTGATTGGATTTTGCATACCGGCCAAGTAAACGACGAAGCGATGCGTCACTTTCGTTGCTTAAAAGCAATCCTTGAAATTAAATATGATGACGAGCGCGAATATGCAAGTTATCAAGATGCATTAGGTTTAATGTTTGGTAGCGACAATGTCACGCTTGCTATTGAAATTGCTGAAGGTCGTAAATTATTTAACGGCTTAACTTTCCCAGGCTTATCGCTTGAGGGCTTTAAAAAGCATGCAGCACTTCTTGATGGTTACCGCAAATTACACGTTGCAAAGCAACAACATTGGGCGCGCGAAATTAGCGACTCATAACCACACCTAAACTACTAATTATAAAAATAAAATGGCGCACTTTTAACTGCGCCATTTTTATTTCTTCGATAAATTGACTATAGTTAGCCAGTCTTGATTAACAACTTAATTACATTCTATGTCCCCGCAGCGCAAAAACAAACGCACCCGAATTAATAACGCTAAGCTGGCTTTTTTATTATCGCTGGTGTTGATAATCACTATCAGCTTGGTGCTTGATCACGTCAATTATCACCGTGAGAAAGATGCTTATCGATTACGCACTCTGTCGCAGGTAAGTACCTATAGAGCACAACTTGAAGCTGTATTAGTGTCTAATATTCAACTCATTCGTGGCTTAGCTATTGCTGTTGCCGCTGAGCCAAACTTAGATCAAACTCGCTTTGAACAAATTGCAGCTCCCCTTTTTGAAACCTCAAATGAGCTACGTAACATTGGCGCGGCGCCAGACATGGTAATAAAAATGACCCATCCGATTAAAGGTAACGAAAAAGCGATAGGCCTTAATTTTTTGGAAAATAAAGCACAGCGCGAAGATGCCATTAAAGCAAGAGACACGAATACGATCGTGATGGCAGGTCCACTTCAGCTTATCCAAGGCAACGAAGCTTTGATTGCGCGCGTACCAGTATACTTGCCAGAAAATAACGCCTTTTGGGGATTGCTCTCAGTGGTACTCGATATAGAAAAAGTTTATGAAAATTCGGGGATCATTGAACTACAGCAAAATTATAATATAGCAATACAAGGACGTAATGGATTAGGTAAGCAAGGTGATTTTTTTTTCGGTGACCCCTCTATTACTGATCAAGACCCTCTAGAATTTACTTTAAACTTTCAAGGAGGTGTTTGGCAGCTTTATGTTATACCCAAGCAAGGCTGGCAACCAGTGAGTTCTTCGGTCTGGCCTTTACGGTTCATTATTTTAACCGTGTTAGGCTTGCTCATTTCTGCCTTTTTGTTTTATCTAAAAATACTCAACCGTGAACAAGAAAGCGAAAGAATGCTTGAGGTGATGAGTAATTTAGCACAAGTCGGTGCATGGTCGTTTAACTTAGAAAAAAAACACGTGTTTTGGTCAGATATGACTAAAAAAATACTTGAATACCCATTAGATGAGCAACCAAAATGGTCAGAAAATTTAAACTATTTTAAAGAAGGTGAAAGTAGAGAAAAAATCGCTAAACTGGTTGAAAGAGCAATTAAGCATGGTGAAAGTTACGAAACTGAGCTTGAAGTGATCAATGCAAATGGTCAGCCTGTATGGGCACTTGTTCACGGTGAAGCTGAACATAAAAATGGCCGTTGTGTAAGAATATTTGGTTCATTACAAAATATTGATGCCCGTAAAAAAGTAGAATTAGAAAATCGTAAAATTGCTCGTTTTAACGAAACCTTGGCCTCCTTAACGGTGAGTGATGAAATATTAAATGGCAAACTAAGCCAATCTAAAGAATTAATCACGCAGTCTATTTGCCAAGCCCTTGAGGTAAACTGCGCCAGTATAAAATTGTTTAACCAACAAAGAACCCAGCTAATTCCATTTGCGAGTTTTAATCGTTCAGGTAGCGAAAATAATATTCCGTGGCTGCAAGAAACTATTCCTGACTTTTTTACCGCAATAGAACGAAAAGCGATATTTTGTGTTGATGATGCTCAACAACATCCCTACTTAGCCCCTATCAAAGAAAGCTACCTTCAACCGTTTTCAATCAAGGCGATGCTGTGTGTTCTTATTCCTGCAAGCAGTGGCTCTATTGGAATAGTTTGTGCTGAGCAAGATATAGTTAGAACATGGAGCCATAATGAAGAAAGCTTTTTAATTGCTGTAGGGGCTTTAATTGGCAGCCTTTACTCTAGCCAACAACGTATAGAAACAGAGGCACAACTAGTCAAGGCAAAAGAAGCCGCAGAACAAGCTGTGATTGCAAAAAGTGAGTTTTTAGCCAGTATGAGCCATGAAATTCGCACACCCATGAATGGGGTGTTGGGAATGCTTAATATTGTTAAAGCAACCCAATTAGATCAACAACAAAAGCATCATATTAAACTTGCACAATCATCTGCAGAGTCATTGTTAGGAATTATTAATGATATTTTAGACTTTTCTAAAATAGAGGCTGGCAAGTTAGACATTGAAAATATTCAATTTAATTTACCTCGCTTACTGGGTGAAGTGGTTGAGTCATTTGCATTAAAAGCCGAGCAAAATAACACCACGTTAATTTTGGATGCAACACATATCACCAGCAGTGAATTTATTAGCGATCCGAATAGATTACGTCAAATTTTAAGTAACTTAATTGGTAATGCCGTTAAATTCACCCAAAACGGTGAAATATTGATAACCGCTAAAATTGCCCACACACTTGGCGCCACAGTTTTAGAATGTGCAATCGCTGACTCAGGTATAGGAATCAGCGCAGAGAAACAGCCCCATTTATTTGATTCATTTACTCAAGCAGACACATCAACCACGCGCCAATATGGTGGCACAGGCCTGGGTCTTGCTATTGTAAAGCAGCTGTGTGAGCTCATGGGTGGCAAAGTGAGTGTGAGTAGTACACCAAATGAAGGCAGTACATTTTCCTTTTTTATAAAGATAACCCCTCAATTAGTTCAAGAGCACGAAGCATATCAAGCAATTGAAAATAAGCGTATTTGGGTTATTGATGATTGCTTACTCAATACCACTATTGCCAAAAAACAATTAACTCGCTGGGGGGCTAAGGTCAGCACGATCTGCGATTACCTGTCTATAAGTGCCTACATTAATAGCCATGAAGATACCCCACCAAACATTGTGCTCGTTGACAGTGCTTTATTTGAACCATTATACGAAGCTCAAGCACTCGCACTTAAGCAGTTTTTAACAAGAAGTAGCGGCCATTTAATTATTATGGCTCCCATGAGTTATACAAATAAAAACGCGACCTTACCATTAACCGAAGAAACCCTCGTATTTAAACCACTCACCCCTTTTGATTTACAAAATGCGCTGACTGCAAAAAGCACAATCGAGCAAACACACGTTGATACACAACTAAAGTCGCTTGCTGCCACTGAGGTTATGACAGATACACTCGCGGCGCATGTCTTATTAGTAGAAGATAATAAAATTAACCAAGTTGTTACCGCTGCTTTTTTAAAACAGTTGAACGTGACATTTGAGATTGCTGAAAATGGTGCTGAGGCAGTTGAAACGTTGAAGCAAAACCCAGCTAACACTTATCAATTAATATTAATGGATTGCCAAATGCCTACGATGGATGGCTACCAAGCAACTATTGCCATCAGAGAAGGCAAAGCAGGCAAGGTAAATAAAAACATAACAATAATAGCGCTTACCGCAAATGCAATGCAGGGTGATAAAGACAAATGTTTGGCCACTGGTATGGATGACTATTTAACTAAACCCCTCAATGCCACAACTCTTCATTCTAAGCTCCAGCAATGGCTTACAAGCAAATAACAGTGTAAGCTAAAAATAGAATTTATTAGGTGAGATAAGGTATGCAATTGCAATTATCAATGGAGCAACAACGCGTTATTGGTTGTTTATTAGAAAAACAAAGCACAACACCTGAGCACTACCCTTTATCGTTAAATGCATTAACAAATGCCTGTAATCAAAAATCGAATCGCGCGCCAGTTGTTAATTATACAGAAGAGCAAGTTCAAACAACCGTTGATGAATTAATCAGTATGCGATTAGTCACTGTAAATGAAGGGCTGTCTGGGCGAGTTAATAAATACGATCATCGTTTTTGTAATACTGAGTTTAGTCACCTGCAATTTGATCAACAGCAAAGGGCGATTATTTGTTTATTATTATTGCGAGGCGCACAAACACCTGGCGAATTAAAAACACGCAGTAGCCGCCTTGCCGACTTTGCTCGTATTGATGATGTTGAAAAGTCACTTGAACAACTAATTCAAAGCAATCATGTTAAAAAGCTGCCGCGCGAATCAGGTAAACGGGATTGTCGATATATTCATTTATTTGCAGATCAATCATCTGTGAACGAGGCATCACTTGAGGCACAAACACACACTGATGATATAAAAAACACTGAGCTAAATGACTTACTTGCAGAAATTGATGAGCTAAAAGTCCAGCTTAAACAAATAAAAGCTCACTTAGGGCTTTAATTCATAAATATGAAATCACATAATAGTTGCTCTATGTAGAGCGTAAAAATTATTTAACTAAAGGA
The DNA here is from genome assembly GCF_001661605.1 of Pseudoalteromonas sp. MQS005. Lineage (NCBI taxonomy): Bacteria > Pseudomonadati > Pseudomonadota > Gammaproteobacteria > Alteromonadales > Pseudoalteromonadaceae > Pseudoalteromonas > Pseudoalteromonas sp. MQS005. The sequence goes on from NZ_LYRQ01000018.1 coordinate 52,614, forward strand.
GCGGGCCATGCGCGCCGAGATTATGGCTGAAATGAAAGTTCAGCCTTCGATTGATGTAAACGCTGAAATTAAACGCCGAGTGGATTTTATTAAAGCACGTTTAAAAGCGGCATATTCAACCTCACTTGTACTAGGGATCAGTGGTGGTGTAGATTCATCGACCTGTGGCCGTTTGTGTCAACTTGCTATTGATGAGCTAAACCAAGAACACCCTGACACTCATTATCAATTTATTGCTGTACGCCTACCTTATGGCGTTCAAGCTGATGAAAGTGAAGCGCAAATGGCGGTTGATTTCATTAAGCCGAGCACCCGCATGACGGTAAACATTAAACCCGCAACCGATGCACTGCATGAGCAGACAATGGCAACTCTCGCGGGTACCGAACAAACACTCCCTTCGCAAGATAAAATCGATTTTATTAAAGGTAATGTCAAAGCTCGCCAACGCATGATCGCGCAATATGAAATAGCCGGCTTTTGCCAAGGCTTAGTGGTCGGTACCGATCATAGTGCTGAAAATATTACTGGTTTTTACACTAAATTTGGTGATGGTGCATGCGATTTGGCTCCTTTATTTGGCCTATCAAAACGCCAAGTTCGTGCATTAGCAACCACATTGGGTGCGCCTGCGCTTTTAGTTGAGAAAGCACCAACAGCGGATTTAGAAAGTGATAGACCAGGACTAACAGACGAAGAAGCACTTGGCTTAAGTTATGAAGAAATTGATGACTTTTTAGAAGGTAAAGCAGTTTCAAGTCATGTAGAAGAAACGCTAATTGCAATTTACCAGCGCACGCAACATAAGCGCCAGCCTATTCCAACAATATACGATGCTTTTTAAATCAATATTATAAGCGTGATTTAACTGATCGAGCCGCTTGTATTTTACGTAAACATGACGTGAAAATAAGTGGCTTAAATTTTTAAAAGTTAACCTTAACGCTTGCCAACAGAGAGTTTTATATTTTATGACACCCCCTATTTTGATTACTGGTGCAGCACAACGTATAGGGCTTGCGCTGGCAAAGCACTTTATAGCCCAAGGGCAAGCGGTCATTATTACTTATCGGACCCGTCATGAGGCTGTTGATTCGTTGGAACAACAAGGGGTTACCTGTCTTTATGCTGACTTTAGTACTGATGAGGGCATTAATACTTTTATTACGTTGCTTAAATCACACACTGACTCACTAAGGGCCGTTATTCATAATGCATCAAGCTGGGACTGTGAAGCTAACAACCCCCACTTTGAGCAGCTGTTTGACAATATGATGCGCATTCATGCAAAAACACCGTACTTGGTAAACTTACACTGCGCAGATTTACTATTAAATTATCAGGCGTCGCATGCTAAACCCGCTGACATTATTCATTTGACTGATTATGTAGTGGAAACAGGCAGTCCAAAGCATCTTGCTTATGCGGCCAGTAAAGCCGCACTGGATAACTTAACTAAATCATTTAGTGCTAAATATGCACCTAACATAAAAGTAAATTCAGTCGCACCATCATTAATTATTTTTAACCAACATGATGATGAGCAGTATCGCGCTAAAACTTTAAAAAAATCATTAATGGGTATCGAACCTGGATGCCAAGAAATTATCAATAGTATAGACCTACTACTGAACAGCCATTACATCACAGGGCGTGCTTTACCTGTTGATGGTGGTCGCCATCTTAAGTAAGTCCTAATAAAACTGAGAAACTTATGCATAACGAATTAAAAGAAAGCTATCAAAAAATTATAACTGCTGTAGGTGAAGACGCTGAGCGTGAAGGGTTACTTGATACCCCAAAACGCGCTGCAAAAGCGATGGAGTACCTTACTCAAGGATATCGTCAAACGCTTAACGAAATCACTAACAATGCGGTATTCACCTCTGACGCTGACGACATGGTATTGATACAAGACATCGAGCTTTACTCTATGTGTGAACATCATTTACTCCCTTTTATTGGCCGCTGTCATATTGCTTATATTCCTGATGGTAAAGTATTAGGCTTATCTAAGTTTGCGCGTATTGTTGATATGTTTTCGCGTCGTTTTCAAATTCAAGAACAGCTTACCCATCAAATTGCAAAAGCGGTTGAGGAAGTAACCGGTGCAAAAGGTGTGGGTGTAATTGTTGAAGCAAAACACATGTGTATGATGATGCGTGGTGTAGAAAAGCAGAACTCAAGCATGCGTACCTCGGTAATGCTAGGAAACTTTAGAGCCGATCCGAAAACACGTAATGAGTTTTTACAGCTGATCAAAGGATAATGTATGGCAAACGCAATTATTAATGTAACTAACTTACGACTACGAACATTTATTGGTTTTAATCCTGATGAGCGTGAAAAAAAACAAGATGTGGTCATTAACCTTGAAATTCACTACCCTGCTGATCAAGCTTGTGAAACAGATGAAGTAGACCAAGCACTTAACTACAAAGTGATTACTAAAGAGGTAATTAGCTTAGTGGAGCAAGGACACTTTTTATTGTTAGAAAAACTAGTTGCTGAAATCCTTGCTGTTTGCCACTCACACCCAAGCGTTAATTATGCTAAGGCTCGAGTAGATAAACCTCATGCGTTGCGCTTTGCCGATTCGGTTTCTTTAACCCTCGACTGGCACAAATAATCCAACGGCAAGGGCTATTACCGCTAAATAACGTAACCCCTTGCCGAGCGTTACCAGCACTAAAAACGTAGTAAAGCGAACTTTAAACACGCCGCCAATAACGGTTAGTGGGTCGCCAACGATGGGCAGCCAGGCAAACAACAGGCTATAAACACCATATTTATTAAACTGCTTTTGTGCTTTTTTAAGCCCTTTTTCAGATACTGGAAACCATTTTTTATCTTTAAAACGCAATGCCTGCGTCCCTAACCAATAGTTAACACAACTGCCCAGTACATTACCCAAGGTTGCTGCAAACCAAATCAGCCATAAGTTAGTATTGCCTTGCATGATCATGCCACCCATCAATACTTCAGACGAGCTAGGTAATAACGTGGCAGATATAAATGCTGTAAAAAATAATGTTATATAAAGCATTTTTTCCTTATGACTAAAAACTAAACCCAGCAATTAGCTGGGTTTGACGATTTTTTAACTTAAAACCAAAGCGCTGAATAATAAAAACAGTTATTTTATCAAATTTAAGCTAAGGGGATAATTAAACTCTTTGCCATCGTTGGCTTTCACGCTTGCGATAACCACCATCACAAATGAAAAAATAGCCACCATAGGTAACAGTAGTAAACCAACCGCTGCAAAAATTAGTAAAAAACAAACAAAATAAGCTATAGCCATAGTAATTTGAAAATTAAGGGCTTTTTTTCCATGTATATCAACAATTGGCATTTCATCTTTTTTAATTAACCAGATAATAAGAGGGCCGAGTACCGACCCAAATGGCACAATAAACCCCGCTAATGCAGTTAAATGACATAGCATTGCCCATGTGCGGTCATCTTTATTGACGACTTTAATCTCTTGATTTTGTTCCATTACACTCTCCCTTCTCGTTTTTATTTTGCGCTAAAATAATATTCACACTCATTAGCCACCTTAGGGTCTGTTGATCTTTCAAGGTTAAATTTGCAGCAGTCTGTTTGGTATTTAGGCAAGGCAGAGCCTATGTGGTGTGGTTATTCCCCATAAATAGGCGATAACGCAGCATCAATGCCAAACAGGCGCTGCCCTTCGGGTTCTGCCTAGGGGCGATTTACTCTTTGTTGCTCGGTTTTTACTTAGCCCACTAGGTTACAAACCTCGCGCCGCGATTAAACCGCCCCTAGTTTGAACTAATTTTAATCCGCAAAGGTCAACAGACCCTAATGTAAATGCTTATTTATCCAATGCAAAGCATTTGTGTATATTTAAAAATAAAAAAGCGCAGCAAATAGCTGCGCTTATTGATATTGCCAGACCAGTTACTTATTCACACCCGCTAAATCAAGCATAAAAGCATAATTTAATGCAGTATCTTCTAAGCGTTTGAAGCGACCTGATGCACCTCCGTGCCCTGCTTCCATATCGATTTTAAACAGTAGCTTGTTATCATCTGTTTTGTAATCTCGCAGCTTAGCCACCCACTTTGCAGGCTCAAAATATTGTACCTGTGAATCATGTAAGCCAGTAGTAACTAACATATTTGGGTAATCTTGCTTACTGACCTGATCATAAGGTGAATACGATAACATATACTCATAGTATTCTTTCTCGTTAGGGTTACCCCACTCACCGTATTCGTTGGTTGTAAGTGGAATACTTGCATCAAGCATCGTGGTCACTACATCAACAAATGGAACCGCAGCCACCATACCTTTATACAACTCAGGAGCTTGGTTTGCCACTGCACCCATTAATAAGCCACCCGCACTACCACCTTGAGCAAATATTTTATCTTTTGCACCATACTTTTGCTCAACCAATGCCTTGGTAACATCTACAAAGTCGTTAAAGGTGTTCTTTTTAGTCAGTAGTTTACCGTCCTCATACCAAGGGCGACCTAACATTTGTGAACCGCGAATATGCGCAATGGCAAATACAAAACCCCGATCGAGCAAACTTAAGCGAGCGCTAGAAAAGGTAGGATCCATGGTCGCGCCATACGAGCCATAACCATATTGTAGCAGCGGATTAGTTCCCTCTTTTTTAAACATGTCTTTGCGATAGACTAGGCTTACCGGTACTTTAATACCATCTCGTGCAGTGACAAAAATTCGCTCTGATGCGTAGTTATCTGCACTAAAATCACCGAGTACTTTTTGTTGTTTAAGTAATGTTTTATTGCCAGTAGCTAAATTAACATCATACGATGAAGCGGGTGTTGTCATACTGGTATAATACACACGTAATGTATCGCTATTTAAATCATTGTTACCGTAGGTGCTAATTGTATAAGCACTGTCGTTAAAGCTAAGCGGTATCTCTTTACCCGTGGTTAAGTTACGAGCAATAATAGTCGACTGATCCATTTCACGCTGCTGATACACTAAGTAATCGTTAAATAAGTCGATGCCTTCTAATTTTATATTATCGCGAGCGGGGATCACCGTTTGCCAATTAGCTTTATCGCCAGCTTTATCAATATCTACTTTCATCAACTGAAAGTTGACTGCGTTTAAATTAGTGACAATATAGTAAGTATTACCCAGCTTAGAAATTCCATACTCCAGATCCGCTTCACGTTCAATCAAGCGTTTTGGCATAGCCTTAACATCATCAGCACTTAAAACCGATACACCTGACGCAGTTGTACTGCTGTGCCAGATATAAATTTCTGAATCGTCTTTGCTTTTGCTAATACCCATGTAATAACTGGTATCTGTTTCTTCATAAACGAGTTCATCTTCAGCCTGTGGGGTACCGAGCGTATGACGATAAACTTGGTAACCTAGTAAAGTTTGTAAATCTTTTTTTATGTAATAAAGCGTTTTGTTGTCGTTTGCCCAAACAACACTGCCATTTGTGCCTTTAAGCGTATCTTCGAGTAATTTACCAGTGCTTAAGTCTTTTATTTTTATATCATAAATACGACGACTTACGGTATCTTCACCATATGCCATTAAATTGCCGTTTGGACTTACATCTAAACCACTTACGGCATAATAATCATGTTCCTTAGCTAGCTCGTTTACATCTAAAATAACCTGCTGGTCAGTGCCTGCAAAATCACTACTACGTACATAAGTTGCGTATTCGTTATCACCGCGAGTTTGCGACGAGTAATAATAGTCACCGTTTTTAACTGGCACTGAATCATCGTCTTTTTGAATTCGCCCTTTTAGCTCTTCAAATAACCTAGTTTGTAACGTTTTTGTATGCGCAAGCATTGCATCTGTATAAGCATTTTCAGCCTCAAGGTAACTAAGTACCTCAGGATCTTTTCGCTCATCATCACGCATCCAGTAGTAATCATCGATACGAGTGTCGCCATGAATAGACATTTCATATGGTACTTTTTTAGCAACCGGCGGCATTACTGCGATTTGAGATACAGACTGTTCAGTAGGCGTGTTTTGTTTAACTTCAGGTGCTTTATTACAACCACCTAAAATAGCTAACGATATTACGGCAAGCGTAAACGAAATGTGTTTCATTAATTTAAATCCCTGTTGTTTTTATTATATTAAATATACCTAATATTAAACACGACAGAAATTTAGTTTGTGAAGCTATGTAAAAAGGGAGCCGAGGCTCCCTTTAATTAACATTTAATTTATTTAATTACTTTTGCTTACGACGACGCATAAAGGCAAACGGCGCTACAAGTAATGTTAACCAAGCTAATGAACCTGAAGAACTTTTCTTAGTAGGCTCTGGAGTAACAACCGGAGGCGCTGGTGGTACTACTTTTGTAATACTGACTGCTACCATTACAGGTTCTGACACATTACCACGAACATCGATTGCAACAACTTCCATTTCTGCAGATGTATCACCCGCTAATAAAGTTGTATCAGCAACCACAATTTGACCGTCTGCATCAACTGCGAGACCAAGGTTTGTATTAGATTGTACATAGTATTCTGAAACAGCTAAATCCAACTCTGACTCTTCAATCGTAAGCGCACCTACGACAGTTCCATCAGCTGCATCTTCAGAAACACTAAACTCACCACCAACCAGTATTGGTGCTTCTACAGCTGGTAACTCTAGGTCTTCAGCTGCCATTACTTTAATAATGTTAGTACCCGAACCTTGCGATAATGCAAACGGACCACTTGCAGAAACAACCGCTTTCTCACCAGGTTTAAGTGAAGAGATTGCTTCACCCGTCTCATAAGACGTCATTTCAACGTTAGGCTGAACACCAAATACTGTTGAACCGGTTACGCTGTCTGTCTCAGAGAAAACACCTGTTTGGTAACCTGGGTAGCCTACTGATACCTTGAAGTTCATTGGCTCACCAAGAAGCGAAGCATCAATATTCATTAACTCAGAACACCCTGAGAAAGTAATTGTGTCTTCACCTGCGGCATGGAAAAGCGGTGTACCCCACTGCCATGAATCATTTCCAGCACCGTCTGTGGTTCCGATTAATGTACGGCTACGGCCTGGAAACGCGGTTGTACGACCACGATCATTTAAGTTTTGCATAAATAGATCTGAGATATTGTCATTATCTATGTCTATTTCCATTCTATAACCCGCTTGGAAAGTATGAGCTAACGGATCTCGTAACTGAATCGATGAAGTAATGTAGATGCCTGAATCACAAAAATCTGCATTAAATGCAGAGAATGTAGTAGACAGGATATTAAACTCAGCATCTTCAACTGATTTTTCTGTACCCATTGCAACAATACTTTCAGCTTGCGGTGAAATTTCAGTTTGACCTGTATTCTCAATAACCAATGCCATTTCATTGTTTACGATTTGAGGTGAGTAGCTCAACTGAGTTGCCGCTTTTGGCATTGCATGATAAACAACGTGTAAGTCATGATCGCTATCGGTAGATGCATCATCAAATACTAACGCACCATCAAACTCTACTGATGTTAACGCTGCACTTCTAGCTGCAATATCCTCTGCACTGAATGGGTTTTCTAATTCCCATACAGGTAACTTACTTGGATCAACCGTCATTGTAATGTCAAAGTTAATTGCTTGACCTGCAGGTACTATTATAGATGCAGGGAAATCCCAGCTAACTGCGTCCATATCAATATCACTTTGGTAACGAGCTTCGGTACGCAGGTTATACGTTTTTTCATCTGCAGAGAAGTTCTTAACGGTTACAGTCTTAGTAATTGAGCCTGTTTCCGCTAAGCTTACTAAGCCATAAGAGAGTGCAGCTTGTTTAGTATCAAACTCACTATTATGAACCCATGCAGCAACGGGTAAATTAACCGCCTTAGTCACATCAACTAAACCAGCACCTATCATACTAATTGGCGCAAGCTCTGAATCAGGATTAATCGCAAGAGGCTCATTGGTTACGTTTAAGTTTGCTGCATTCATAATTGTTGCTTTAATCTCAAACGCATTACGCTCAGGATGCGCTTCACGAATCATTGCCACAGCACCGGCTGTAATTGGGCCCGAGAAAGAAGTACCTGAAACCGGGTTAGTCCCTGTTTGAGTACCTGCCGCTGCTACATCAATACTAGTTCCTGGCGCTGTAATTTCTGGTTTTAACAAACCATCCATAGAAGGGCCGCGAGATGAGAATGTTGCAACCGCACCTGCAGTTGTTTTAATTTCAACACTAACATCAAATGTTGCAGGGCCGCCAGCATCTAATTGAGCCTTCAGGGCTGCACCAGCAGCAAAGTTAATGCCTATATTTTTAATAGTAACATCAGCATCAAAGCCACCCATAGGTGCAGGTGTACCATCATCGGTGTTATTCGCAATCATTACAAACTCAGCACCGTTTGCTTGTGCATTCAATACTTTTTGCGTAAATGCACATGTACCACGGTCAATTAATACTGCTTTTTCAGTAAAATCTACATCCGTAGCAAATGCATCACAACCATTCTGGTTTGCATCAGGATAAACTAAATCAATATCTGCACCTGAAATTGTATATGCTTCTTGTGGTCCAAAACTTGATGGCTGAATATTGCCTTCAATACCCGCAACAGTTCCTGTTGCAACGCCAATTTCAGTTGTTGGGTGAGTCATAGCGCCAACAGATAGTGCATTAGGTGTAGTGCTTGGGCCACCAACACGGAACGGATTATCACCATCGTTACCAGCAGAAATCACCATATTCACACCTAACTCAACTGCACGTTGAACTAAGTATTGTGTACCACCACCTGTGTAAGTATCACCAAACTCACCACCAAGAGACATATTCATTACATCAACACGATCTGAAATATCGCCATCACCGTTAGGATCCATTGCAGCTTCTAGAGCAGCAGCTTGTGCATCGCCAGGACAACCGCCGCCACATACTGAGTAAGCGTAAAGTTCAACATCAGGCGCAATACCATTTACTGAGTTTGCAGAAGATGTACCGTGATTAGTAGGATCACCCGTTGATGGCGAGTTAGCCGCATCATTTTCAATAGGGTCGGCATCATTACGAATAAAATCATAACCACCTTGAACGATACCTTGAGGCCATGCAACTGATGTTGGATCTGCTTGTGCAGCTAGGTAAGCTTCAACAGTGCCTGCACCACCAAATGCTTTGTGCGTGTAGTCAATACCAGTATCAAGTACTGCAACACGTTGGCCTTTACCACTTACTATACCGTCAGTAATAAGTGGTTTTGCATTAATATATTCAGAGCTAGCTGCCACATATAAGTCGCGGTCGAACATTGGTAAAACTTTAGCAACGCGATCATCTTTTGCTATTTCCGCTAACGCTTCAGGTGTGGCCTGAACGATTAAAGTTGGTGCTAAAATTTTTGTTTTGCCAATTACTTTTGCATTAAAATCTAAGCTAGTTAGCTCAGCAGTCATCATGTCTTGTAATTGTTCAACTTGCGCTGTAAATTCGCGATTACTTGATGCTTGATAAGTTCCAGCTACAACCGCGTCAACAGCGGTTCTTGCTTTTAGAACAATCATATGTGCAGAAGGAACTTTTTTATCAGCAGCTATTTCTTTTACTTGCTCTACTTGTTTGTAGTTAATCGTCGCGTTAGGCAAAGTTGCTGCGTTGGCGAGCGTTGCCACAAATGCACTTGATACAGCAGTCGCAATTGCTGTTCTTTTGATTATATTATTAGACATTATTTCCCCTAGGATAGGTTATGTATTATTGTGTTTACTAATTTCAATTCCATTGATTGATAGGAACGAATATAAAACGTTACCCTTTGCACGAGCAACAGCATTGCTACATTTAAGTTACAAAAAAGAAGGGATAACGAACAGAAAAAGCATAATACATTGATTTATATCAAATAAACACACAAAAAAAATTGTGAAAAATTGTAAATGAAAAGATTTGAATTGAGAAATAAATGAACAACGATGTAATTAATATTTTAACTATGGCTAAAGTCATTCAAACAGCCGTTGCACCCGTTTTTTTAATTACAGGTATTGCGGCAACACTCGGGGTATTATCTAATCGCTTAGCCCGTATTACAGACAGAGCTAGGCAGTTAGAGCGAAAATTAAAAGTTAGTACAGATGAAGAGTTTAACCTGTCTCTGACTACAGAGCTTAGAGCACTCCTCAAACGCTCCCGCTGCATACATATTGCATTTAGTTTAAGTGTATTAAGTGCATTATTAGTATGTGCAGTCGTTATGCTGTTATTTTTATCTCACATACAGTCGATTAATTTAGGCGTCACTATTGGTAGTTGTTTTGTTGGTGCTATGGCATTGCTAATATGTGCGTTTATGTCATTACTCGGTGAGGTATTCTTAGCGACACGTAGCATGCGTCGAGGAATGATATTTGCTGATATTGATATAAACGACTAAAGCCAGCGCTTAGGCTTGAACTAAAGCTTAAGCTAATATACAAAGATAATTAAAGAACCCTTAAAGGAGTAGAGTAAAGTGAAATTGAAGCAAGTATTTATCGGTGCATTGTTATCGACGTGCGCTCTAAGCGTATCTGCAAATTCTGCGTTTAAAGAGCCTAGTGATGCAATTGAGTATCGCCAAGCTGCATTTTCTATGATTTCAGTTCAAATAGGCGATATGGGTGCCATGCTTAAGGGTAAAATTCCTTTTGATGCAGAGCAATTCAAACAGCGTGCAAATAACGCGGCGGCATTATCTAAAATGCCTTGGGAGGCCTTTTACGCAGGCACTGAAAAAGGCGATACATCAGCACTTCCTGCGGTATGGTCTGAAAACGATACTTTTATGAAAAAAGCGACAGCGTTTCAGCAATATGCTGATGAACTTGCTGTAGCAGCTCAAACAGGTGACAAAGCGGTCATTGGTAAAGCATTTGGTGCATGGGCTAAAGGCTGTAAAGATTGCCATAAGCAATTCAAAGACTAATAAATTCTGTGTATTAAACAATAAAAATGGCGCTGTATTAGCGCCATTTTTTTAACTAAGCAGATAACTTAAAGGCTCACTTCCCCAAGTACTCATTAATAAAACCAGTAATAGTAAAAATAAAACCCATGCAATCCATGGTGACTTTGTCTCAGGCTCTGAGCTTTGTGTTGGCAGTGCTTTATTGCCGGTGATCATTGCTTTTACTAAAGGCTTGCCTTTAATTTTGTAAGCAATAATAGCCACAACATGCAAAATAATCGCATAAAATAAAATATCAAAATTGATATGGTGCAGCCAGTTGGCAAAATCAATCGTATCACTCGATACATACTGTGCTAACGGGCCATCAGTTAAAATGCCATCACTGCTCATTAAACCACTAACCAGTTGCGTAATAACCAGTATAAAAAATAATAACACCATATAACTGCCTGGTGCAGAATGGCCCACATCATTTATTTTTTTGCCACTAAAAGAAGCAAGCACCGACTTAGGAGAATGCAGTAATGCCGATATTCTTGCCGTTTTACTGCCTATAAGACCCCATATAATCCGCGTTGAGATAAGCGCTAAAGTAAAAAAGCCAACCACAAAATGTAGCTCTATCATGCCCTCTTCAGCACTAAAATAAAGCGCAGCAATACTCAATACTAATAACCAATGAAAGCTTCTTAAAAAGCCATCCCACACTTTTACCTTGAACATTGCACCTTCCCTAAAAAACAGTATCATCTAAAACGCTAACTATTTTAGCATCTTAATATTAAGGTATCCTAATGAGTCTTTCTACCAGTGCGCAGAGTAAAACACATGCAGTCCATTAAAAAACCGATACTAAAAGGCTTTTTAGATATGCTGCCATTATGTTTAGCCGTTATTCCTTGGGGTATTTTATGTGGCTCGTTGGCAATACAAAATGGCTTTACCCCTTTTGAGACTCAAGCTATGTCGCTATTGGTATTTGCAGGCTCGGCTCAACTGGTTGCTATTGAGTTAATGGCTGGTAATACCCCTCTATTAACCATTTTATTTACCACATTTATTATTAGCTCTCGTCATTTTTTATATGGCTTGGCGGTTCGTCACAAAGTGATTGAGCAACCCATGCGTTGGCGCCTTCCAGTCAGCTTTGTATTAACCGATGAACTATTTGCTTTTTCGCATCACCCTCGCGCCTACCAGACTAAAACGCGCCTAATTTACGCGCTCAGCGCAGGCTTTAGCTTTTACATTGCTTGGAATATTTGGACTCTGATCGGTATTGTAGCCGGTACTATGCTCCCTGATCTCACCAACTTAGGACTCGACTTTGCGATTGCTGCAACCTTTATTGCTTTGGTTATCCCAGGAGTTAAAAATTTAGCCACTCTTGTCACGGTCATTGTTGCAGGGATCTGTGCCACTTTATTAAAAAGCACAGGCTTTGAGCTGTGGTTGGTATGCTCAGCACTATTAGCAATGAGTGCAGGTTACGCTGTAACTAGAATAGTAAAAAATAAGGACGCTAAATCATGATGACGACTATTTTACTTATGGCATGTATTACCTTTTTTACCCGTTATTTATTCTTACACCGCGCGCTACCATTTAAAGTAGGGCCTAAAATGCAGCAGTTTTTGAGCTTCAGTGCACCCGCTGTACTCACCGCTATTTGGGTGCCGATTGTATTTATAAATGATGGTGGCATTAATCTAAATTGGCAAAATCCTTATTTAAGCGCAGCGATTGTAGCCATTATAGTTGCTTACAAAACACATAATATTTACCTAACCACACTTGCTGGTATGGGGTTATTTTTGATTTTAAATTAACAGTAACGCCATAGCAGTGTTCACTATTTCGACTTTGTTAATCACCAAGCAAAGGTTAGACTATGCCAAATAAACAAATAATAGCTTAATAATATGCACCCATTTCATCAACTAAGTGCTACTAGCCTGCAAGGCCAACCTATCGATTTTAAAGAGTTTGTAGGTAAAGTTGTGTTAATAGTAAATACCGCAAGTGAGTGTGGATTCACCTATCAATACGAGTCATTGCAAGCATTACACGAAAAGTATGCCAGCCAAGGTTTAGTCATTATAGGTTTCCCGTGTAACCAATTTGGCCAGCAAGAACCCGGAGACGCGAATCAAATAGCGCAAGGTTGTTTAATCAATTACGGAGTTAGTTTTTTAATCGCAGAAAAAGTGAACGTTAATGGTCAGCATACACATTCGGTTTTTCGCTATTTAAAATCTGTATTGCCGGGGTTTTTGACACGAAAAATTAAGTGGAACTTCACAAAGTTTTTGATTAATGCAGATGGCTCACCCATTAAGCGCTACGCGCCCTTTACTAAACCTGAAAAACTAGAAAAAGTAATTGAAAAAGCATTGCTCGCAGCTAAAGTTTGAGGCTTAAAAATTATAAAGAGGCATAAAGCCTCTTTATTACCAACCCACAGAGCTTTAAATACTACCTAAGTAGCAGTTAAAAGCTAATATGTCGGCACTGATTTGTACTAGCGACAACCTAATCAATATAATCGTTTAAGTCATCTTCACCTAGGTTTTTACGCAAGCGTTTTTGCTCAAGGTAATCCTCTAACTTTCTTTTCACCTTTTGCTTTTTCTTGTCGTGTTGATTACGCCCGACCATTTCGTATTCGTCTTCAACAAAATCATCATCTAGCGCATCGTAACTAAATGTCTTACCCACAACCCACTCCATAAAGTGTTTGAGACCAATTACGGATTCTTGTATCGCGATAATTGGTGAAATTAAAATGTTCAACGCAAATTCATTGTACAAATTTACGTCAAAATAAAGCCACATCGCTATGCTAAATAGTCTCTGTGTCAATATTGTGAATAAATAGCGCTAAATTTGAATTGTGGAAAGTGAGAGTTTTTTATCGTATCGATAAATTTTATTTATTAGCATTTAATTATTGGTTATTTTGACCAAATTTTAGCTTTTTTAATAACTTCACTTTCAACTTCAATGCACCTTAAAAATCACAAACCACTGTTTTTAAACACTAAAAACTATTGGCACCAAACTTGTTATAAGTTAATTATCATCAGCAAAAAACAGAGAATAAACATGAAAGAATTATTATTAGTTAGCGCAATTATGTGCGCCCCCGTCGCCATGGCTCATAACGATAACAGCTCTTCAATTTCATTTAGTAACGACGAATGTAAAGTTGAGTTTAAAAACGATGTACGTATAAAGCCAAGTGAATTAGAAATTTTTAAAGCCAACAATCAACGTATGACTTTTACCACTCAAGGTGAGTTGTCGATCAATGGCGAGCAAGTAGCATTAAATAGCGCTCAGCGCCAAGCACTGACCAACTACACAGATAATTTACGTGCGCAATTACCTGAAGTAGCCAACATTGCACTTGATGGCGTTAAAATTGCGGGCGTTGCATTAGAAGAAGTCGCCAATGCATTTAATATTGATGGCCTCGATAACATTGCTACCTTAATGGACGATATTCAACAAGAAGTAGAGGGTACCTTTTACCAACAAGGTACATTTGTCATGGGCCAGCAAAGCTTCACTCAGTTTGGTGAAAACTTTGAACAGCAGTTTGAACAACAAATAGAAACTGCCGTTGAGTCGGCCGTAATGCAATCAATGGGCAGTATTTTAGTAGCATTAGGCTCTGAGCTAATGGGTTCAGGTGGCGACATGCAAGCCTTTGAAGAGCGCATGGAAAATATGGGCGCACAAATAGAAGAAAAAGTAGAGCTCCATGCAAAAAAACTTGAACAGCGTGCAAATACACTGTGTGGTGACTTTGTTGAAATCGCACAACAAGAAACTCAACTTGCTGCGCAAGTGCCTGCATTAAAAGGCTATGAGTTATTTACTATAAAACAGCACTAACTGCTCAGCATTTTAATTAATCTCCCTTTGCGGCATTTGCTTTTAAGCTATGCCGCATTTTGCGTTTTTTACCCCCACCAGTCCCATTTAACTCAAATAATAGACTGTTGAGCGGATCTGCTCTTGCTGTGCAGAGGCATTTTGTGGCTTCATAGTAAAATACAAACCAAAGTATAATCTTCACTTCGCTCTAGATCACTTAGAATGCCGTCCGAGCTGATGATTGTAAGCCCAAATTGCAACATATTAAAACCACCTCTTTTTAAGTTTTAAATTCTTGAGGCGGTGCGATCCCCAGTTAGACGCGTTTTAAAACGCAACTAACTCCAAAGTGCCTAGTAACCTAGGCACTTTTTTTATAATTTAAAAGCCTAGCAACACTCTTTTTTATCGTTTCTTTAATGCTCTTCTCTGATAAATAATTAACCACCTATAAATAGCATGTTAAATCTTTTAACGAAGTAAAACCCACCCCATTAATACAAAAT
>NZ_LYRQ01000019.1:0-65714 GCF_001661605.1 Pseudoalteromonas sp. MQS005
TAAATTGAAATATTAATTGCTTGGGGTCGGTCTTGTGAGTGTCGTGTCGGTATAACTAAATAAAAGCTATCCGATCTAAAGCATATCTCAGTAATGGTTAGCCATTAATTTAAAGACGTAATTAAAACTATGAAAAATTCCAAACATAATCATCATGAAAATAATCATACGAGGTCTAATCCTACCATGAGTAAAAAAATCACCTTAATTGCAATAATTACTTTATTTGCACTGACGATTTTATATTTTACCGGCGCTTTTAACAGCGATGCGGTTACTGCGCAGCGTTTTGTTAATTTACAACAAGGTGAGCAAGCCCATGCGGGTTTTCGTCGAGCCCATGCAAAAGGTATTTGTTTAGCGGGGTCGTTTGAGTCTACCGGTGAGCTTGCTAAATATTCGCAAGCCAAGGTATTTGATTTAGGCGCCACTCCTTTTGTTGGCCGTTTTTCTATTGCGGGCAATAACCCAACCGCGCCTGATTTAAAAGCACCGGTGCGCAGTTTAGCGTTTTCTATAACAACCGATGATAACCAAGAATGGCGCGTAGCAATGAACACGCCTCCAGTTATGGCTGTAGCGACGCCAGAAGCGTTTTTTAAACAGTTACAAGCGCTATCCCCTGATCCGGTAACTAAAAAACGCAGTCCTGAAAAAATTAAAGCCTTTTTTGCCGCACACCCTGAAAGTGCCGCATTTAATAACTGGAAAGCAAGTTATAAACCAACTAACAGTTTTGCCACTGAGCAATACCACAGCATTAATGCTTTTTATTTGGTTGATGAACACGGTAAAAAGCACGCCGTACGTTGGATAGCTAAACCACAATTAAGCGATGAAAACATTCAACCACTTAATAATGATTCAGCCGATGCATTGCAGCTACAACTTAAAGATCAAGTTGCTCAAGCCCCTGTTAAATTCGACATGCTGTTTAGCTTTGCAACCGCTGAAGATGATGAAAACAACCCAACTGTTTTATGGCCACAATCACGCAAAACAATTAACGCAGGCACATTAGTAATCTCAAGCCTTCAGGCGCAAGAAGGAGGCGTGTGTGCTGATATGAACTTTGATCCCTTGGTACTTCCTACAGGGATAGAGCCAAGCGCCGATCCTATATTACGTGCCCGTGGCGCGGCTTATGCTGAGTCATTTCGTCGTCGTGCTAAAGAAGTACTTTTAAATAATTAATAACAGGAAATATCGAATGAAAACAATTAATAAATACTCGGCGTCGAGTATGCTTATTCACTGGGCGATGGCGTTAATCATACTTTCTATGTTATTTCTTGGTTTGTCGATGGTGCAAAGTTTAGCGGTTTGGCAAGTAGAGGCCATTGCGCTGCATAAGTCATTTGGTATTTTAGCGTTGGTGTTAGTTGCTATTAGATTAATC
Source organism: Pseudoalteromonas sp. MQS005 (assembly GCF_001661605.1). Taxonomy (NCBI): domain Bacteria; kingdom Pseudomonadati; phylum Pseudomonadota; class Gammaproteobacteria; order Alteromonadales; family Pseudoalteromonadaceae; genus Pseudoalteromonas; species Pseudoalteromonas sp. MQS005. The sequence continues at coordinate 1,400 of NZ_LYRQ01000019.1, forward strand.
AATAAAGTCGTCACCACTAGTCCTGCATTACCACCGAGTGTGCCTAAGGCTCAAGCACTAGCCGCGCATTTAACCCAAGTGGGTTTATATGCATCTATGATTTTAATGCCGATTTCTGGTTGGTTAATGCAAAACGCTGATGGCCGTCATGTGAGCTTTTTTGATTTATTTACTTTGCCTAGCTTAGTTAGTAAAGATATTGAAACGTATGCTTTTTTCCGTGAAGCACATGGTTTAATTGCTTATGCATTTTTATTGTTTATCTTTATGCATGTAAGCGCTGCGCTTTATCATGGTTTAATAAAGCAAGATGGCGTATTAGGCTCTATGTTACCTGGTAAGCATAAATAAACTAGTAGTTTTATACAAAAAAGGCACAGATGCGCTCGCACCTGTGCCTTTTTTAGAGCTATATTTTTAGCTTAATTTAAGCGCGTCTTCTACGCTAAAAGCACCGTCTAATAAAGACTTGCCTAAAATTACGCCGCCAACACCAAGTTCATTTAGCTTTTTAATATCATCTAATGAACTTACCCCACCTGAGGCTTGTACTTTAATATCTGCATTATGATTAATTAAATCTTCATAAAGCGCAAAAGAGGGGCCGGTCATGGTGCCGTCCTTACTGATGTCCGTACATAAAAAATCAATAATGCCCAGCTCTACATAAAAATCAATAAGTTCAAATAGCCCAAACTCAGATTCATTTAACCAACCATGGGTTGCTGGCGCCCAGCCGGACTCTGTTTTATTAACATCAAGGGCAATCACAAAGTGCTCAGCGCCAAATTGTTCAATCCAAGCTTTAACCTGTTCACGCTTTTCAACTGCCATAGAACCAATAACCACTTGGTTTGCACCGGCTTTTAACCAATCGCTCACATCTTGCTCTGAACGAATACCGCCACCCACTTGGTAGGGCACATCCAGTGCTTTTGTGGCTGCTTGAATATGTTGCCACTGCTTTTTACTTGGATCGCGTGCGCCTTCTAAATCAACTAGGTGCAGTTTACCCGCGCCGCTGTCAGCGTATTCTTTTAGGCGAGCGCCAAGTTCAAAGGGGTAAAACTGTGCGGTATCATATTTACCTTGATACAAACGTACAATTTGATTTTGTAATACGTCTAATGCTGGAATAATCACTGTGTATCTCTTTTATTATTTATGAACAGTCGCTTATAACTGCCAATCTAGAAAGTTTTGTAATAAACGGGTGCCTACTTTAGCACTTCGCTCTGGGTGAAATTGCATACCGGCATAATTATCTTTAGCAACAATGGCTGAAAAAGTTTGCCCGTATTCACTACTGACTAAAGTGGCATCGTTAACGGTGTGCGCAAAGCTGTGCACATAATAAACCTGATCGTCTTTATGCAGCCCTTTAGTTAGTGGGTGTGCTTGTTGGATAGATAAGTTATTCCACCCCATATGCGGTGACGTTAAACTACCTACATCCAGTGCTTTTACTTGGCCTGGTATTTTACCTAAGCATTGCACGTTACCTTCTTCGGTGCTTTCGCACAGCAGTTGCATCCCCAAGCAAATTCCCATTAGCGGGCGCTGATATTCGTTAATGGCTTGCTGCCAACCATTATCGACTAGGCGCTTCATAGCCACAGATGCATGGCCAACACCAGGTAAAATAGCGCGCTCATAGCCCACTAATTGTTCTGGCGAGGTAATAACGGTAGGGGTTTTACCTAAACGCTCAAATGCAAAGCGTACCGAGTTAATATTGGCACAACCGGTATTAATTATCGCTATCATAAACACCCCTTAGAGCTGGCTGTTTGTTGACTTGTATCTTGTGCAATTGCCATACGCAGTGCCCGTGAAAACGCTTTAAATAAGCCCTCTACTTGGTGATGACAGTTACCGTCACTTACCGACAAAATAAGGCTAATTGCAGCGTTATCACTTAAGCTTTTGAAAAAATGCTCTACCATTTGTACGTCTAAATCACCGGCTTTTTCGCGGCTAAAGTTTGCGTTTAACACAAACGAAGCACGTCCAGATAAATCTATTTGCGCTTCGGCTTTACATTCATCCATAGGCAATGCAAAACCATAACGCGCTATTTGTGATTTTGTGCCAAGTGCTTGTTTAAGAGCAACCCCTAAGGCAATACCAATGTCTTCAACAAGGTGATGCTCGTCTATGTGTAAATCGCCTTTGGCTTTAATGTTTAAGCCAATGTTTGCGTGGGTGCGTATTTGATCAAGCATGTGATCAAAAAAGCCAAGGCCGGTGTCTATGCTACCGTTTTTAGTTTGATCAAGATTAACCGCTACATCAATTTGTGTTTCTTTGGTATTGCGTGTAACACGGCCTTCACGGTTGGCTGTGGTCAGCTTAGTAACAATAGCAGGCCAGCTACCATCATATAAAATACCTTCACAACATAAGTTTTGCGCAAGGCCAATATCTGTTTGGCGGTCGCCAATTACAAAAGAGCGCGCTAAATCTACGTTTCCAGAGCGCATAAGCTCGGTCAGTAAGCCTGTTTTTGGCTTACGGCAATCGCAGTTTTGTTCATCAAAGTGTGGGCAAATGAGTACATCTTCAAAGTTAATCCCTTGGCTGTTGAGTATGTCCATCATTTTGTCTTGGGCTATGTCAAAATCCGCAGTAGGGAAACTGTCAGTGCCTAAACCATCTTGATTAGATACCATAACTAGGCGATAACCAGCGGCTTGTAGTTGTAATAATGCCGGAATAACACCAGGTAAAAAAGCCAACTTTTCAAGGCTATCTACCTGTTTGTCGGTGATTGGCTCTTCAATAATAGTGCCGTCACGGTCTATAAATAAATAGGGGTTACTCATGATACTTCCTGTTGTGATAGGGCTGTTGGGGTGGTTAAACCATCGAGCCAAATTTTTACTTGTTCTAATTCTTGTTCGCTACCAATTGAAATGCGTAGCCAGTCGTCTTCACCGTATAAGGTAAATGCCCGCATGACTAAGCCTTGTTCAAGGGCAACTTTAAAGCTGTTTTTATCGGCCAATTTTAAGGTAACAAAGTTGCCTTCACCAGTGAGAATTTTTAATACAGCAGGGGAGGCGTTTAACCACTCTATTAGCTTTAATTTTAAGCTGTTTAAAATGCTCACCTGGCGACGCATAGAGGTAATGGCATCAGGGGCAATGGCTTGCGCTGCAATACTCGCTACCACGCTCGATACCGGATACGGTGCAATGACTTTACGAATGGGCGCAAGTACACTGGCTTGAGCGAGGGTAAACCCGGTTCGCAGGCCTGCCAACGCAAATGCTTTTGACAGTGTACGTAGCACTACAATATTACTAAACTCGTTTATAAGTTGTGTTGCACTTTGCTCTGGGCAAAACTCAATATAGGCTTCATCAACAATCACCAATGCTTTACCAGTAAGTGCGGTGGCAATGGCTTTTACTTTATCTAGCGGCGTTAAACTACCTGTTGGGTTATTTGGATTACAAATAAACACCAGTTTTGAGCTACCGACCGCAGTGACAATATCATCAACATTGGCTGTTAATAATAACTCTTGAGTAAGCGCGTTAATAGCCACATTGTGCGTATCAGCAGTGACTTTATACATACCGTAGGTAGGCAAAAACAGCGCAATACTATCTTTAGCTGGCTGGCAATACGTGCGTATTAAAAGCTCAATGCCTTCATCTGCACCTCGCGTCATAAGGACACTGTCGCTTTGAAGCTCGGTATAAGCTGCATAGCGATCAATAACCAATTGTGGCTGAGGGTCGGGGTAGCGATTTAAATCTTCAATACTCAGCTCAAGGTTTTTAGCATATGGGCTTTCGTTGGCATTGAGCCACGTTGTGCCTGTTAACTTTTCACTTTTAGCCGAGCTGTAAGCAGCAAGCGCTTTAATATTATCGGGTAATAAGCTGGTTGCCTGGGCGCTCTCATTGCTCATTGTTTATTGCCTCTAAACGAATTGAAACCGCATTAGCGTGGGCATCAAGGCCTTCTGCGTCTGCCAGTGGTAAAATAGCTTTTGAAAGCTCAGTTAAGCCACTTTTACTAATAGTTTGTACTGTGTATGTGCGGAAAAAATCAAGTAAATTCAAGCTAGAATAAGTTGCACTGTAGCCATAAGTGGGTAATACGTGGTTAGTACCCGATGCATAATCGCCAGCCGATTCTGGTGTGTAGTCGCCAACAAATACTGAACCTGCATTTTTAACCGCATCAAGGTACGGGCTTGCATCTGCCAGCTGTAAAATTAAGTGCTCTGGCCCATATTGCGCTGATACATCAAATGCTTGCGCTATTGAATCCACTAAAATAAGTGACGAATTGGCCAACGCTTGTTCAGCGGTGTCTTTTCGGCTTAAGTTAGCTAATTGACGAGTAAGCGCGTCTTGTGTTTGTTTAATAATAGTTTCGCTGTTACACAATAAAATAACTTGCGAGTCGGCGCCATGCTCTGCTTGTGAGAGTAAATCGGCCGCAATAAACTCTGGATTTGCTCGTTCATCTGCTATCACTAATACTTCAGATGGACCTGCTGGCATATCAATCGCCATTCCTGGAATTGTTTGTGCAACTAACTGCTTTGCCATAGTCACAAAGCTATTACCTGGGCCAAAAATTTTATTCACTTTAGGTACTGATTCAGTGCCGTAGGCCATTGCAGCAATCGCGCCTGCACCACCGCTTTCAATAATAGTGGTGATACCACATAATTTAGCAGCATATAAAATAGCAGGATTTATTGCTTTATCGCCTTGTACGGGGGTAGTGAGTACCACGGTTTTTGCACCGCTTAACTGCGCCAATACGCCTTGCATTATAACTGACGATGGCAATGGCGCACTGCCACCAGGTACATAAATACCGACCGCTTCGATGGCTTGATATTTCAGTTCACATTCAACGCCCGGTTGAGTCGATAACTTAATATCTTTAGGCAGTTGCGCTTGGTGAAAACATTTTACATTTGCATAAGCGGTATCAATTGCATACTTAAGCTCAGGGCTTAGCATTTTCTCAGCGGCATTAATTTCATCAAGTGGAACACGTAAACGCGGCTCAGCTCGGTTATCAAACTCTTTTGCTAATGCTAGTAATGCTGCATCGCCTTGCGCATTTACTTTTGCCAAAATAGTTTGGCAAATACTTTCTACTTTTTCACTCGCTGATACAGCAGGGCGCATCAGCGCCGCTGCTTGAACCTGTGATGATTCTTCATTCCAACGAAGCATGGCTGTTACTCCATCATTTTTTCAATTGGCATAACTAAAATAGAATTCGCGCCGAGGGCTTTAAGTTGCTCCATGGTTTCCCAAAATAACGTTTCGCTACTTACCATGTGCAATGCTACATATTCGTCAGATCCTGCTAGTGCAAGTAATGTAGGTTGACCAGAACCAGGCAGGATTTCACAAATTTCATCCAGCTTGTCTTTTGGTGCGTGTAGCATGATGTATTTGCTTTCTTTGGCTTGCTTAACACCACGCAAACGCGGCATCAATTTATTGATAAGCGCGAGTTTGTCAACATCTTGCAGTTGGGTGTTTTGAATTAAACAAGCGTTTGACTCTAAAATGGTATCACCCTGCATCAAGCCATTGGCTTCAAGGGTTGCACCTGTTGAGACCAAATCACAAATGGCATCAGCAAGACCAGCACGCGGCGCCACTTCAACAGAGCCTGTGAGCATAACAGTGCTGGCGTTGATGCCTTCGCGTTTTAAATATTGGCTTAAAATTTCAGGGTAGGTGGTTGCAATACGTTTGCCTTCAAACCAGCTTTTGTCTTGCTTACCTAGTTCTTGTGGCCATGCAAGTGCAAGACGACAGTAACCAAAATCTAATTTTGATAATTTAGTTACTTCGCTTGGAACGCCTTGGCGCTCTCTTTCTGCTTGTACTTCAACTAAAACGTTTTCGCCAACAATACCTAAGTCACATACACCGTCCATAACTAAACCTGGGATATCGTCATCGCGTACACGTAAAACGTCAATTGGCATGTTGGTTGAGTGTGCTATAAGGCGCTGCTCGCGAAGGTTGAGTTTTACACCCAGTTGCTTAAGCAGATCTTGACAATCTTTAGATAGGCGGCCGCCTTTTTGGATGGCGATACGAAGACGATTACTATTATTCATTACTCATTTTCCTTTAATTTAAAAACTAAAAACCCCGAGGGAAACCTCAGGGCGAAAATGAATCTTGGTATGTTGATTCGCCAGAGGTTTCCTTTTAGGAACAACCTCTCAGCGAAAGACCTGACAGGTTATTCCGATGAATGATGGTGGTGATGTACTGCTGTCAGAGTGTTGCGCATTTTTTATCCTGTTTAGCTATTCGTTATTATGTTAACGCTTAGCTGCTGTTTGTTTAATAAATTTCGCATTTATAAAAACACATAAACCAATAGCATGGCAAGAAAAATTTTCTTAAATTAAAGAATACCTTATAACTGTCGATAATAACTAAAGGTTTGCTTTATTTATCAACAGTTTTATAGTGATTAAATTACATTCAATTCAATGGAGGCACGCATGGATATAATGATCCCTTATTTAGGGCCTATTACGCGTTTAACGCTTGAATCTAAAGGGGCTTTTCATATTGCTGGGGTTCAACAAAGTGCCAGTGCCAAAAAAGTCGAGTTAGAAGAGCGTAAAAAAAGAGAAGTAGAAAAGCAACATAAGCTGGCGTTTGACGAAAATAAATCGCGCAATAAAACCGCTGAAGAAGATGACGACAAACCCCATTTAGATACATGGGCTTAGTACAAGTGATTGGCGATACCGTTATTGCCTCAAGTTAAAATCGCCCTCAATAAAAGCAAATTTGTTTAAACATAGCAAATAGTGGTGCATGGCTATGAACTGCGTGTTTTTAAAACTATTCCCTACCCATTTAAAATAGATTACCCCTCTTTTAAAGCTCAACAGGTAAAGTATTTTCCTTTGCAACTACATGCTCATTGAGCAGTCGATTAGTGATTAACAATAAAGCGTGTGATTTTAAAATCTAATGCTTTTTGCTGGCTGTTTTATGTAAATATATGTATACGAAATGTTGTTTCTGGCCTTCATTAGTTAAAACAGTAGTTTTTAAATCATTGTAAAATAATAGATTAATTTTCGAGCTAATACTTTAATTGTAAATTAAATGTTTAATTTTCGTTATTTAAGTTTGTAACCTACTCTGATCCTCAATCGGGTACAAGGTGTGCCGGTTAATACAAATATATTAAAAACTTAAACTTTAACGGAGCGTAAACGTGAATTTATCTAAAATCACAATAGCAACTTTTGCTGCTTTAACTTTGGTTCAAGCAACAAATGCAGTAGCTGCGAATAAGAAATACCTAAATCAACAACCGACAATTAATAATATGGTGCAATCAAACTCTGCTTCCTTGTTATCAGTAAGTCCAAATCAGTTGATTGGGTTGAGTGTAGGGAACGAATTAGTTGTATTAAAAGAATTTACTAGCAATAACGGAGAAGTAACCCGCCGCTATCAACAAACGTATCAGGGCATTCCTGTCATTGGTGATACGGTCAGCTTAACATTTAATAATGGGATGCTTAAAAAAGCCCATGGTGCAGCTGTTTATAATATTGATGAAGATTTATCTGATGTATCGGCTAAATTGACAAAAAAAGATGCGATTTTAAAAGGGTCTAAAACGGGTATAGCTGCAAAATCAGTAGGCTTAAAAAAACATAATGAGCAATCCAGACTTGCTATCTGGGTTGACGATCAAAATAAGGCGCATTTAGTTTATGAAGTGTCTTATATTACTTATGGCAAGTCACCATCAAGGCCATACCTGATCATTGATGCTAATACCGGTGAGGTCTTGCTTAGTTACGATAACCTGCAACATGCCAATGCAACAGGCCCTGGCGGTAATCTAAAAACAGGCAAGTATTTATATGGAACTGATTTTGACAGCCTAGATATTAGTCAATCAGGTAATACTTGTAGCATGAATAACGCAAATGTTCGCACTATTAATTTAAATGGCGGAACAAGTGGCTCTTCTGCGTATTCATTTACATGTCCTGAAAATACATTCAAAGAAATAAACGGTGCTTATTCACCGCTAAACGATGCTCATTTTTTTGGTAACGTTATTTTTAATATGTATAACGATTGGTTAGGGACTGCGCCTTTGAGTTTTCAGTTACAAATGCGGGTTCATTACTCAAGTAACTATGAAAATGCGTTTTGGGATGGCAGCGCAATGACCTTTGGTGATGGGCAAAATACATTCTACCCGTTGGTCAGTTTAGATGTTTCTGCGCATGAAGTCAGCCATGGCTTTACTGAGCAAAATTCAGGCTTGATTTACAATGGTAAACCAGGCGGATTAAACGAAGCATTTTCGGATATGGCTGGTGAAGCCGCTGAATTTTATATGAAAGGTAGCAACGATTGGCTAGTCGGAAAGGATATTTTTAAAGGTAATGGTGCACTGCGTTACATGAATAACCCTACCCAAGATGGCCGCTCCATAGATAACCAAAGTAACTATTATTCAGGTATGGACGTGCATTATAGTTCAGGTGTTTATAACAAGGCATTTTATAATTTAGCAACCACGCCGGGTTGGGATACGCAAAAAGCCTTTATCGTAATGGCACGTGCTAACCAACTATATTGGAGTGCGGGTGTAGGCTGGGATTTAGCCGGTAACGGTGTGATGGATGCAGCCTGTGATTTAAATTATGACCCTAATGATGTAAAAGCCGCTTTGGCTGCGGTAGGTGTTAATTCAAATCTTAGTTCAGGTAGTGATTGTGCTACACCACCACCACCGACTGACGATGAAGCGTTAACCAATGGGGTAACCCGTACGGGTATTAGCGGCGCAGAAAAAGAGCAACTATTCTTTACTTTGGAAGTCCCTGACGGCGCAACAAATCTTCAATTTAATACAATGGGTGGCTCAGGTGATGCAGACCTATATGTTAAATTTGCTAGTAGACCAAGCTTAAATAACTATGATTGCAATAGCACAACATCTACCAGTACAGAAAGCTGCAACATAAGTAATGCACAAGCAGGAACTTACTATGTAATGGTTGAAGCATGGAGTGCTATAGCTGGCGTATCGCTAACGGGTAGCTACTCTGATGGGAATGGTGGTGTGACGCCAATTAATAGAACTGAGTCTAATATTAATGTGACTACTAATAACTGGAGCCGTTTTACTCAAGATTTATCAGAAGGGTATAGCACTTTAAATATTAGTATTGCCGGTGGTAATGGTGATGCTGATCTTTATGTAAACTTTGGCTCGCCTTCAAGTACGTCTTCATACTTATGTAGACCCTACAAAAATGGTAATAATGAAGAATGTACATTTGATAACCCACAAGCAGGTACTTGGTACATTGATTTAAGAGGTTACAGCTTAGCAAGCGGGGTAACACTCAACGTAACGGCTAATTAGGCATACATATCAAAAGGGGCTTTGCCCCTTTTTTAATGCTTAAAATAAAAGTGACAAGATAAGGAATATTTATGAACTACTTTAAACAGTTAGCAGTTATTACTACTTTAACCTTAAGTTTTAATTGCTTAGCAAATGAAAATCCAGACAATATTTGGGTCACCATTGACTCAACTGCAGCCCAGCATTATCAACATGAACAAGGTACATTTTTGCAAAAAATGCAATTTGCGCATAGAAAATCAAGTATTTTACCTGACGTTGATTTACTCAGTGTACCGCGTGACGCAGTAAACAATTTAAGTGAGTTTATGCACCAGAACTATAACCGTTGTGGTGGGTTTGTTGCGCATAGTTCGTTCGAAGAAGCGAATGATTACGCAAAACAATTAGCTGTTGTTCAAAATAGCCAAGCTACATCAGCCTTTAATTATTCAATTGATAATGCGCAAACAGTACAAAGTTTAATTAGTGCACAAAGCCCAATTAATTTACAAAGCACTGTAAATTCACTCACTAGTTTTAATAATCGTTATTATACTTCGCAAACCGGCGTTGATGCCTCACAGTGGCTGCAAAGTTATTGGCAACAAATTGCCAGCGTTCGAAGTGATATAACCATTGAGAGTTATCAGCATAGCTGGGCGCAATCATCAGTGATTGTAACCATTGCAGGTGCTGAAAATGCAGATGAAATTGTTATTATTGGGGGGCATTTAGACTCGATTAACCAAGCAAATCCAGCACAAGGGCGCTCTCCTGGCGCGGATGATAATGCATCGGGTATTGCAGTGTTAACGGAAGCGTTAAGAGCAATTGTTGATACAAATTATAAACCGCAAAAAACTATTCAAATAATGGCGTTTGCAGCAGAGGAGGTGGGGTTAAAAGGGTCTAAAGCTATAGCCAGTAGCTATCGTTCGCTGGGTAAGAATGTAGTTGGCATGGTGCAATTTGATATGACTGGTAATAACGGCAGTATCGAAGATATTATTATGATGACGGATTACACCACCAATGCTCAAAACCAGTTTTTAGCCCAGCTGATAGACACCTACTTACCACAAATTAGTTATGGCTTTGATCAATGTGGGTATGGTTGCTCCGATCATGCTTCGTGGTATCAACAAGGGTTTGCGGCCTCTATGCCTTTCGAATCAAAAATGAATGACATTAACCCACTGATACATACACAAAACGACAGTAATTTTGACGCTGATCATGCAATTAAATTTGCTAACTTAGCCGTTAGCTTTGTTGCAGAATTGGCAAAAAATGCCGGTGATGTCACTCCGCCAAATAATAATGAGTTAGTCAATGGTGAACCAATTTCTGGTATCAATGCCACTGCTAAAGAGCAGCTTATCTATACATTGAATGTACCAAAAGGAGCGCAAAACTTAAGCTTTGAAACCTCGGGTGATAATGGCGATGCCGATTTATACATTAAATATAATCAGGCGCCCACGTTAACTGATTACGACTGTAAAAGTACCTCTGCCACAAGTAATGAGCGTTGCGACATTCCAACCAGCAATGAAGGCACTTACTATGTCATGGTTGAGGCATACAGCGCAATTAATAATGTTTCTTTGACGGGCAGTTTTGAGCCAGCAGGCGCTTTAGAGCCCATTAATCGCGTAGAAGATAATGTTAGCGTAAATACAGGTGATTGGCAGCGTTATGAGCAACGTTTAGCCACGGGTTATGCCTCCCTGAACGTTGCTATTTCAGGCGGAAGCGGCGATGCTGATTTGTATTTAAATTTCGGTGCGCCATCTTCAAATACACAATTTGTGTGTAGGCCATATAAAAACGGCAACACAGAAAGTTGCACTATTTCTGCACCCCAGGCAGGCGTATGGCACATAGATGTTAAAGGCTATCGTAATGCAAGTGGCATTAAGTTAACTATAAATGCACAATAATTAATAGGGGCACAAGCCCCTTTAAAGGCCAAATTCTCACGCTATTTGGCTTGCCCTTCATCAATAGCTTACGTAGAATCCCGCTATTATTTTTTATAAAGTGATTGGTATTATCAAACAGCTGTTTAGTGCAACCGGGCCTTTGGCTTTATCAATAGATGGATACTCACCACGCCAACCTCAAATTGATATGGCCGTGGCTGTTGAGGATGCATTAAAAACAAGTTCCCAGCTTGTTGTTGAGGCCGGTACTGGCACAGGTAAAACCTTTGCTTATTTAGCGCCAGCCCTTAAATCTAAAGGCAAAACAATAATTTCAACCGGTTCTAAAGCACTGCAAGAACAGCTGTATCATCGTGATTTACCGGTGTTAGTAAAAGCCTTAGGCGCGGCTAAAAAAACGGCACTGTTAAAAGGGCGTGCCAATTATTTATGCACTTATCGGCTTACCCAACATGTTGCACACGTACCCACAGACGACCCTGATGTAATGCACCAACTTGCTATGGTTGCTAAATTTGCCAGTGAAACGCATACCGGTGATTTAGCCGACTGTATTGGTATTGAAGAAGATGCCAAAGTGTTGCCGTATGTCAGCTCTACTGCAGATAACTGTTTAGGTAAAGAGTGCCCTGACTTTCAAGAGTGCTACATTCGTAAAGCGCGTTTAAAAGCAGGGGATGCCGACGTTGTCGTAATTAACCATCATCTATTTTTTGCCGATATGGCGGTTAAAGAGTCTGGCTTTGCAGAGCTAATGCCCAACGCAGATGCCTATATATTTGATGAAGCCCACCAGTTAAGTGAAATTGCCAGCGACTATTTTGGCGAAACCATGAGTACTAAAAAGCTGGTGGATTTAATTAATGATTTACGCGCTATTTACCGCGCTGAAATTCCAGACATGCTGCAATTAGGAAAAAGTTTGAATAAACTGGAAACCAGTGTCGCCGATTTAAGATTGCAGTTTGGTGTGGACGGTAGCCGCGGGGATTGGCGTGAAAAGCTCAGTAATAAGCTTATTTGCTCTGCATTACACCGCGTTATTAGTGATTTAGAATTTGTGTATCAGGTTTTAAAACATTGCTTAGAACGAAGTGATAAAATTGAACACCCATTTGAGCGGGTGTTGGCATTTAAAGGCCAGTTAGAGCGCGTATTTGATACCGCCCAAACAGGCTTTAGTTATTGGTACGAAACCACGCGGCGCTATTTAACCATTAATATAACGCCACTGAATGTATCGGCTAAATTTGCTTTGATGATGAAAGAGTCTGGCGCAGGGTTTGTGTTTACCTCGGCCACGTTATCGGTCGACAACGAACTCACTCACTTTAATGCCAGCCTTGGGTTAAAACCAAAGCAAAGTATGATGGTAGACAGTCCGTTTGATTATGAAAATCAGGCGCTATTGTGCTTACCGCGCTATTTACCTGAAACCCACGCAGATAATATGCCGCATGCGATTGTAAAGTTAACTCTCGAACTCATAAAATCAGCAAAAGGGCGTTGTTTTGTGCTATTTACTAGTTACCGAATGATGCATTTGGTGGCTGAGGGCTTAACCACACAAATGGACTATCCGGTTTACATGCAAGGGCAAATGTCTAAACGCATTATATTAGAAAAATTTACCCGTCATGGTAATGCCGTGTTGCTCGGTACAGCCTCCTTTTGGGAAGGGGTTGATGTAAGAGGCAGTACTTTAAGCTGTGTTATTATCGACAAACTGCCGTTTGCAGCGCCCGATGATCCGCTTTTGCAGGCTAGAATGCAAGATTGCCAAATGCAAGGAAAAGACCCGTTTGCGCATATTCAGTTACCACAAGCGGTTATTGCCTTAAAGCAGGGCGTAGGTCGCTTAATTCGTGATAACAAAGATAAAGGTGTGTTAGTAATTTGCGATAATCGTTTAGTTACACGCCAATATGGACAAGTATTTTTAAAGAGTTTACCGCCAATGCGCCGTACACGTAGCTTAGAAGATGCAAATACATTTTTAAAACATATTAATTGAGTACAAAAATGATCAAAAGTAACATTCTCGCCCTAGACGCTTCTACTGAGGCTTTATCGCTTGTTTTGCATTATCAGGGTAAAACATTTCATCATTTTGAAGAGTGTCCGCAGCAGCATAGCCAAAAAATTCTGCCACTTATTGATGAGCTGCTTAATAAAGCCAATTGTAAATTAAAAGATTTAGATGTTATTGGCTTTGGCCAAGGTCCAGGCAGCTTTACGGGTGTGCGTATTAGTGTGGCCATAGCACAAGGGCTTGGGTATTCAACGAATTTACCGCTAGTGGGGGTTTCTACCTTAGCGGTTATGGCGCAACAAGCGTTTGAACAATTTGGCGATGAAGTGGTTTATTCAAGCATTGATGCGCGTATGGGGGAAATATACTTTGCTCAATACCAAGTTAATAATAATTTGATGACACTTCAAGGTGAAGAACGTGTTTTTAAGCCAGAACTGCTTGATGCTTCATTGATAGACACAAACAAAACAGCAACCGGCGTGGGGACTGGATTTAAAAGCTACCCCGATGCATTAACTACATTTACAAATGTGAGTGTACACCCTGAAATTACGCTACCCGATGCACAATACATGTTAGCGTTAGTGGATGCACAGTACCTTGCAGGTAATGGCGTAAAAGCAAGTGATGCTCAGCCTAAGTATGTGCGTGACACAGTGACATGGAAAAAATTACCAGGCCGCGAGTAACGCTAAGTTGTATTGTTTGCATATTGAGCTATTTTAAATCATAATTTAAGCATGTTGTTGGTTGGAGAAGCGTAATGTCGCTGCCTATAAGCTCTGGTTTTTTTACTGGTGATATCCCTGCTAAGGTGCGTTCTACTGCTGTTGTCACGGCAAAGCCTGAACGACTATCAGAGCAGCCAATATCACAGAAAACCAATACAGATTATGTTAAGAGCAGTCCTGAAGGGCTTGAACTCGCAAAAGAGTTTGTAAAAGCGAACACCAAAGAGGCCCAATATAGCCAAACTATTTACGATCAACCGAGTGCGCAAGTCAGTAAGGCAATTTCTACTTACACTGAGTTTGCTAATTTAGAGCGAAGAGCTGAAGTTCAAAGCTTAATTGGTGTTGATATATACGCTTAGCTAAGATTAAAAAAGCAAAAAAAGCCCGAATACTTTATTCGGGCTTTTTATTTTCATACTAGCGATTACTGTTCTATGTAACTAATCAGTTTTTTAGCTATGTCAGTATTGTTTTGCGAACCAATAAAGTCATCGCTATTTTTACCATAGGCAAATACTTGCACATCGGAAGCGGTATGTCCGCCCGTTGTCCAACCAGTGAAACTTAAATCATTGATAATGCTTTTAACCGCTAAATTAAGGGTTTTTTCACCCATGGCTTTAGCTTGCTTAAGTTTAATTTCGTTTTCAGTTGTAAACTCAATACGGGTATTAGCCTGCCATACCGTTTTAAGGTTATCTGATCCCATTAATAATTTGGTTAATGTACCCGCAGTGGCTTTAACACCTTTGATAATGTCGGTTTCCCATTTATATTGGCCATGCGCGCCAATGGTTAAACCGCCTGTAGAGTGATCAGCCGTGATCACTAAAATAGTGTCTGGGTTGTTATCTACATAGGCTTTTGCCGTCTCGATTGATCTTGCAAAGTCATCCATTTCAGCCATTGCACAAGCAATGTCATTTGCGTGGCCACACCAGTCAATTTGGCTGCCTTCAATCATTACAAAAAAGCCTTTATCGTTTTGCCCATCAAGCAAATCAAACGCTTTAGAGGTTAACTGTTTTAATCTCGTAGGGTTTTCATCTAGCGCAAAAGGTAATCCCTTAGGTGCGTATAGACCAATGGCAGGGATTTGTGTGATTTGACCTAAGTTTTTAATATCGTCGCCGTATTGATAACCTGCTTTTTTAAATTCGTCGACTAAGTTTCTGTCATCACGAATAAAATATTGAGTTCCACCGCCTAACATTAAATCAACCGGTAATTTACCAGCAATTTTATTGTCAATGTAGTCGTTTGCGATGTCATCATAATTTCTTCTTGATTCATTATGCGCGGCAAAACTTGCAGGTGTTGCATGGTTAATTTGTGAAGTAGCCACTAACGCTGTTGTCATTCCTTGCTCTTTTGCAATTTCTAGCATGGTTTTAACCGGTTTTTTGGCCGTATCGACAGCGATTGCGCCATTATAACTTTTATGGCCGCTGCTAAGTGCAGTTGCACCTGCTGCGCTGTCTGTTACATAAGTATGGTCATCAGGATAAGTGTGCGCCATGCCTTTTAACATAGTGTCGAAAACGGTTGTTTCTATTTCTTTTGTTGTAGGGTCATCTTTGTAATAACGATAAGCGGTAGTGAAAGCGGGACCCATGCCATCACCAATCATATAAATAACATTTTTAGGCGCTGTTTGAGCGAATGCTCCTGTTGTACATAAAAGCGCTAATAAGCCGAACTGTTTTTTCATTGTGTGTACCCTTTAAGTGTACTTATTTTAATAGCGACTATTATTGTATACCGATAGCAAGATAAATAAATGAATATGTTATGAAATCTTGAAATTTAAGTGTGTGTTCTATTAGTTCAGTTCTATTATTTGTGTATTAACTCTTGTATGTTATGGCCATAACCAAATAAAAAAGTTGAGGTTTGCGTTGCAACCATTTTCGGTAAAAGCTAATGACCTAGATATACACGGTATTAAATTTGGAGACGGTGAAGACGTCGTTATCGCTCTGCATGGCTGGCTAGATAATAGTGCTAGCTTTGTGCCTATGCTGAGTCGAGCTGCACCTTCGCAAACATGGTATTGCATTGATTTTCCAGGGCATGGACTGTCATCTTGGCGAAGCCCTCAGGCACATTACTACTTTATTGATTATGTGGATGATGTGTATGCATTAATCACAGCGCTTAAGTTAAAGAAGGTACACTTAGTTGGTCATTCTATGGGGGCTATGGTAGCAGGGCTGTTTGCTAGTTGTTTTAGTGAGTATGTAAAATCTGTTTCTTTTATTGAAGGTTTAGGTTGTGTTACTACCGATAGCGATGAAGTGTGTTCTCAGCTAAGAAATGCCATACTAAACCGAGCAAGGCTTAGTACAAAAAAATCACGGGTATACACTTCAAAACAACAAATTTATCAAGCACGTGCAAAAACAACTGATTTAAATAATGAACAAATTGCATTGTTGATGGACAGAAACATAAAACAAATGCACAGTGGTTTTGAGCTAACTTGCGATCCTAAGCTTAAAAATCACTCAGGTTTTCGATTTGATGAAGCGCAATGTATTGGTGCAATAAAAGAATTAATTGCACCATGCCAATTAATATTAGGTGATAAAGGTTATCCATTTGTAAAACAAAATCTAGACAAGTATAGTAAATATTACAATAACTTGAGTGTAATAGATGTGCCTGGTGGGCATCATTGCCATATGCAAAGTAGTGGACTATGTTTTGAACACATTCACGCATTTATGGTGCAAAGTAGTGCATGTTAATTGTATATTACCGATAAATGTGGGATTATCTCTAGATTAGAGTATTTGCTCAATTGTGAAAGTGCCTTACTTAGATTAAGGTTAATAAAAATATAATTATAAACAGGGGCTAAGAGTGGAAAAAATCTGGCTTAAGCGCTACCCAGAAGGTATGCCTGAAACAATCGATCCTGAGCACTACAACTCGTTACTCGAAGTGTTTGAAAAAAGTTTTAATGATTACAAAGATTTACCTGCATTTACTAATATGGGTAAAACATTGTCATACAACGAAATTGACGCAGCAACAAAACGTGTTGCGGCTTATATTCAAAACGATTTAGGATTAAAAAAAGGCGATAAAGTCGCTGTTATGATGCCTAACTTGTTGCAAACCCCAATTGCTATATTAGGTATTCTACGCGCAGGGTGTGTGGTGGTTAACGTTAACCCGCTTTATACCGTTCGTGAGCTAGAGCACCAATTAAAAGATTCTGAAACATCAGCAATATTTATTCTTGCTAACTTTGCTGTCACGCTTGAAAAAGCACTGCCAAATACTGACGTTAAACACATTGTGGTTACGCAGGTTGGTGACATGATGGGTGGTCTTAAAAAGCATTTAGTTAATTTTGTGGTTAAGCATTTCAAAAAGATGGTACCAAGCTATACGTTGCCTAACACGATTAACTTTTGTGATTTATTAAAAGCTGATCTGAATGGCTATAAGCGCCCAGAGGTTAACTTAAGCGATTTAGCATTTTTACAATACACAGGTGGTACAACCGGTGTGTCTAAAGGGGCAATGCTGAGCCACGGTAATATGGTGGGTAACCTTGAGCAAGTATCTGGTTGTCTAGATAACGTGCTTGAGCGTGGTAGAGAAGTGGTTATTACCGCGCTACCGCTTTATCATATATTTGCATTAACAGCGAACTGTTTAGCATTTATGAAATACGGCGGCTTAAACGTTTTAATTACTAATCCACGTGATATGCCTGGATTTGTAAAAGAGCTTAGTCAGCATAAATTTACTGCTATTACAGGTGTGAACACTTTATTTAATGGCTTATTAAATACCCCTGGTTTCTCTGAGCTTGATTTTAGTCACCTTAAAATGTCATTAGGCGGCGGCATGGCA
This sequence comes from Pseudoalteromonas sp. MQS005, assembly GCF_001661605.1. Taxonomy (NCBI): domain Bacteria; kingdom Pseudomonadati; phylum Pseudomonadota; class Gammaproteobacteria; order Alteromonadales; family Pseudoalteromonadaceae; genus Pseudoalteromonas; species Pseudoalteromonas sp. MQS005. Next base: position 19,399 of record NZ_LYRQ01000019.1, read on the forward strand.
GTACAACGCCCTGTTGCAGAAAAATGGCAAAAGGTCACTAACAGCAAACTAATGGAAGGCTATGGCCTGACAGAATGTTCTCCTTTAGTCACAATTAGCCCGTATGATTTAGAAGCTTATAATGGCTCTATCGGTCTACCTGCGCCAAGTACTGACATTAAATTAATGCTCGATAACGGTGAAGAAGCCGCTAAAGGTGAGCCGGGTGAACTGTGGGTAAAAGGTCCGCAAGTAATGCTTGGTTACTATAATCGCCCTGATGCAACGGCTGAATGTTTAAAAGATGGCTGGTTTGCAACTGGTGATATTGCCACTTACGATGACGAAGGTTTTTTCTACATTGTCGATCGTAAAAAAGACATGATTATTGTTTCAGGCTTTAATGTTTTCCCAAATGAAATAGAAGAAGTGGTTGCCATGCATGAAGGCGTGCTTGAAGTGGCCGCGGTTGGTATCCCTCATGACATTAGTGGTGAACAAGTTAAAGTTTTTGTTGTGAAAAAAGACCCTTCTTTAACTGAAAAAGATATAATAAAACATTGTCGTGATAATTTAACTAATTACAAGGTTCCTAAACTCGTTGAGTTTAAGGATGAGTTACCCAAAACTAACGTGGGTAAAATTCTCAGAAGAGCCTTAAAAGATTAGCAACTATAAAAAAGCCGACATCAGTCGGCTTTTTTATTGTAGGAGACTCAGTGCACTACCAATTGATCCAAACCCAAAATGAGCTTAATACGTTTGTAGAACAAATTAAAAACAAACCCATTCTTGCAATTGATACCGAGTTTATGCGCCGCCGTACTTTGTATCCAGAAGTTGCACTTATTCAAGTTTATGATGGCGAACATTTAGCGCTTATTGACCCGCTTGCCGAGCTTTCCTTGTTTGATTTTTGGCAAATACTTAAAGATCCTAAAGTGCTAAAAGTACTCCATTCACCCTCAGAAGATATTGAAGTTTTTCAAAAGTACGCAGGGTTTGTTCCTTATCCTTTATTCGATACCCAGTTTGCACTTCAGCTATTAGGTGAGGGAAACTGTATGGGCTTTGCCTTAATGGTGAAAACATTATTGAATATTGAGATTGATAAAAGCGAATCGCGCACTAATTGGTTACAACGCCCCCTTACCCAAAAGCAACTTGAATACGCTGCTGCTGATACGTATCACCTGCTGCCTTGTTTTGAGTTAATTATAGATAGCATTAAAGCTGCTGATTTATTTGATATTGTGATCAATGAAAGTGAATTAGTTGCCAATAAACGTGCTTTTCAAATTCCGGATGAGCTACTTTACAAAGAAATTAAAAATGCATGGCAACTTAAGCCGCATGAACTAGCGGTACTTAAAGAGTTAGCAGTATGGCGTCGAAATAAAGCTATTCGTAAAAATCTAGCGCTTAATTTTGTGCTTAAAGAGCACAATATGACCGAAATTGCCAAACGAGGCCCTTCAAGTTTAAATGCTCTGAGACAAATTCCTGGGGTAGAACCCATTGAAGTGAATCGTTCTGGGGTTGAAATTTTAAAGTGTATTGAGCAGGCCAAAGCCATTCCAGCTGAGCAACACCCACAAGTATTAAAGCGGTTAATTGATTTTCCTACCTATAAAAAAGTAGCGAAGGAGATCAAACAAAAAATTACTAAAGTTGCTAAAGAGCATAACATTCCAGAAGACGTTATGGCCTCTAAAAAGCAAATAAATCAGCTAATTAGTTGGAACTGGAAGTTAACTGCTCAGCAAAAAGAAAAACACATAAAACCAGATTTACTCAGCTCATGGCGATATGATTTTGTTAAAAATGCGCTAAAAGAGTGGGATAATTAGAGTATTAAATAGCTTGATGTAAAAAATAAAAAGGGCGCTTAGCGCCCTTTTTTATTATTTCTTTTCTTCGTCAGGTAATGTGACATTGAGCTCGAGTACCGCTAAATCGTCTTCATTTTGATCAAACTGAACTTGAACCGCATCGGCGCCTACATTAACGTACTTACGAATGACATCAAGAATATCTTGCTTTAATTGTGGCAAGTAATCTGGTGTTCCACGCTGAGAACGCTCGTGCGCGACAATGATCTGCAATCGCTCTTTTGCTAATGACGCACTGTTTTTCTTTTCTGAGCGGAAGTAGTCAAGTAAAGACACATTAACCTCCAAATATCCGTTTGAATAAACCCTTTTTCTCTACATCTAAAAATCTAAATTCAACCGTTTCGCCTAATAAACGACTGATCGCATCAGCATAAGCTTGACCTGCGTCTGATTCGCTATCAAGAATTACCGGTTGTCCAGAGTTTGATGCACTAAGCACTGCTTGAGATTCAGGAATGACACCTAGTAAGTCGATGGCTAGGATGTCCTGGATATCTTCAACAGATAACATTTCACCTTTTGATACACGATCTGGATTATAGCGTGTTATTAGCAAATGCTCTTTAATGTTTTCTAATCCTTCTTCGGCACGTTTCGATTTACTGTGTAAAATGCCTAGAATACGATCCGAATCTCGTACTGACGAGACTTCAGGGTTGGTTGTAACTATCGCTTCATCAGCGAAGTACATCGCCATCATAGCTCCGGCTTCAATACCTGCAGGAGAATCACAAACAATATAGTCAAAGTCTTCTTTCAACTCGTTCAATACGCGTTCAACACCATCACGGGTGAGTGCGTCTTTATCGCGAGTTTGTGAAGCAGGAAGTAAAAATAACTTTTCTACACGTTTGTCTTTTATGAGTGCTTGATTAAGGTTAGCTTCGCCATTGATCACATTAACAAAGTCATACACTACGCGACGTTCACAACCCATGATGAGGTCTAAATTACGTAAGCCGATATCAAAATCGATGATAACAGTTTTGTAGCCTTTTAATGCTAAGCCTGTACCAATTGCTGCGCTTGATGTTGTTTTACCAACACCCCCTTTACCCGAGGTAACGACAATTATTTTTGCCATGAGATTTATCCTTTAACCAAAGCTGAAATTTCTAAAGATTCATTTTTTTGTTGTATTTGAACTGCGTTACCCCAGTGTTCACCTTGCAGTGAGTCACTGATCCAGTAATTACCATTGATTGAAACGAGTTCTGCTTCTAATTTATTACAAAATATGTATGCGTTTTCGAGCCCTTTTGCGCCGGCAATTGCACGCCCTCGTAGGGTTCCGTAAATATGTACATTGCCATCGGCAATCACTTCTGCGCCATGGCTTACCGCGCCTAACACCACCAAGTCGCGGTCTTTGGCGTAAACTTGTTGGCCTGAGCGCACCGCACCATTAATAATTTGCGCTGGTAAATACACGGTTTTTTCTACAACCGAAGTATTTGACTCTACTCTTGCGGGTTCACTCTTAACGTCTTGTGAATAGTTTAAAACAGATAACCCTGCGGCTTTTGCCTGTTTATGCTGTTCATCCGAACCATTACATACACCTACAGCATTAAAGCTCATGCGTTCAATAAGCGATTTTAAGTGAACAAAGTCGATTGCGCTGTTTTTTACTTCAATTAAATTGACGACAATGGGGGCACCCTCAAAGAACTTTGGGGCTTGGGCAATTTTTACATACAGTTGTTCTGCTAAAAGGTTAATATCAGTACTATAAAGATGTAAAACTGATAACGTAAAAAGGTTGCCTTTTAGCTCAAAAATTTGGTCCGACATAGATGCTCAACTGGATTGTCTAGTTAGCATGTAACTTTATATAAACCTAGGCTGAACAAGGCTTTTATTACAGTTTCCACACTAATTTTTATAACTTATTATTATTGCCATGTTATAGTGTGTAGCACTGTTAAGCAAGATTTTATAGGGCCATAATGCTAACTGCGGTATATAAAAGTAAGAAAAAAGCAGATACTTTCTTATTTATTGAAAAAAGAGACGATTTTAGTAAAGTTCCGGAACCTTTAATGGCCATGTTTGGTCAACCTCAGTACGTGATGATCATTAACTTAGCGAAGCGGACTCAATTAGGCGTAGCGGATTTAGACACTTTAAAACAGTCGCTTAGCGACCAAGGCTATTATTTACAAATTCCGCCACCAGAGGAAAACTTGCTAAGTCAATTAAGAAAACAAAATGGAGCAGATAGTGATTAAAAAATTAGCGGTTGTATTGTGTGGTGTGTGTTTAAGCTCATCGGTGATGGCAAAAACACAAGCTGAGTTTCAGCAATATCTTACTAATTTAAAGCAAGAGGCAATAGCAAAAGGCTACGATACTCAGTTAATTGAGCAAGCATTTGCCACTGCATCTTATAAAGAAAAAGTCATTTCAGCAGACAAAAACCAGCCAGAAGTAAAAGAAACGCTGGAAACGTATTTACCAAAACGAGTACCGCAATGGAAAATAGATCGTGCGCGTAAATTGTATAAAGAAAACCAAGAAATCTTAGAAAAAGTAGCAAAAGATTTTGGTGTTCAAGCGCGTTTTATTGTGGCTATTTGGGGTTTAGAAAGCAATTTTGGCGCTATTCAAGGCGGCCACAATGTTATTTCATCCTTAGTAACTTTAGCATTTGATGGACGTCGTGAAGCGTTATACAAACGCCAATTGTGGGCAGCACTGGATATATTAAAGTCGGGACATATCACGCTTGATAAATTTAAAGGCTCGTGGGCGGGTGCAATGGGGCAAACCCAGTTTATGCCAACCTCATTTAATGCTTACGCCGTTGATTACAATAACGATGGCCGCAAAGATATTTGGACAACCAAAGAAGACGCGTTTGCTTCAATTGCAAATTACTTAAAGCAAGAGGGTTGGAATGATAATTTAACCTGGGGTCGCCAGGTACAATTGCCCGCTGATTTTGATAAGCAGTATATATTAAAGCGCGGTACTAAAACCCGAAAGCAATGGCTAGAGTACTGGGATAAATCAGAGCGCTCTTTAGCAGATTGGCAAGCATTAGGTGTTCGTCGTGTTGATGGCAGTGATTTACCTACGGTTGCTGTAGATGCAGCACTGGTGATGCCGGATGATATAAATGGACGCATGTATTTAGCATACGATAACTACAAAGTATTTATGCACTGGAATCGTTCATACTACTTTGCAACCAGCGTAGGTTATTTGTCAGATAGAATTGCTTACCCAAAAATTTAAGCTAAAGCGAATAACTAAAAAGCCGCTCATTGCGGCTTTTTTAATGGTTTACTGCTCTTTTTTGAATATTTTATCTTTAAGGTCAATGACTTTACCAATGCCTGATCCTAGCTTCATTAACTTGTTGAGCTGCTCAGGGGTTAAGCGTTGTAATTCTGACGACCATTTAGTCACTGTTTCAAGTAAGTTATGAATTTCGCCCATTTGTTTTTGTGCGTAGATTTCATCGTCGTTACTTGCTTCATCTAATAAATTATCTCTGAGTAAGCTAAGCGTAGGTTCTACTTCACGCTTTTTACGTTCTTCAAACACGCGATTAGCCATATCCCAAATATCGCCTGCAGGTGCATAGTATTCTTTTCTATCTCCTGGGATATGCATTACCTTGATCAGCTGCCAAGATTGTAATTCTTTAATTCCCATACTTACGTTACCGCGTGAAATACTCAGTGCATCTGCGATTTGGTTTGCCGTCATTGGATCTTTGGTAATAATAAGTAATCCGCACATTTGGCCGATTGTACGATTAAATCCCCAGCGGCTGCCCATCTCGCCACAATGCATTACAAAGGCAAAGTTTTTTTCTGATAATGTCATTGTTACAAGTTTCAAAAATAAATGAAATCTATGCTAGCACGCTGGTTAAGTATGGCAAGCGTTTAGCTTGGATAAAAAACCACGTTTTACGACTAATGATTGATATAGATTAATATTTAAGCATTTATAGTGGGTTATGTTGCGGGTATGCAACATGACATTGTTGTTTAACGCCTTTGTTAAATAGCATAAATTTTTTATAAACGATGGAATGACTATGAAAGCAGCAATAAATACAGAATATAAAGGCAAGTTAGAAATCACCGATTTACCAATCCCAGAGGTAGGTCCTAACGATGTGCTGGTTAAAATAGCCGCTTGTGGTGTATGTCACACCGATTTACATGCGTGTCATGGTGATTGGCCGGTAAAACCAAAAATGCCATTGGTACCAGGTCACGAAGGCGTGGGTGTAATAGAAAAACTAGGCAGTAATATTAAACATTTAGAAGTGGGCGACCGAGTGGGTGTACCTTGGTTGTATAGCGCCTGTGGCCATTGTGAATTTTGTTTAGATGGACGTGAAACCCTGTGTTTATCGCAACATAATACCGGTTACTCAATTGACGGTGGTTATGCAGAATATTGTTTAGCACATGGTGATTACATCATCAAAATACCGGAAGGATTAGGCTTTGCTGAAGCTGCCCCGTTATTCTGTGCCGGCGTAACAACGTATAAAGCATTAAAAGTATCAGATGCAAAACCGGGTCAATGGGTTGCTATTGTTGGTGTGGGCGGTTTAGGTCACTTAGCGGTGCAATATGCAAAAGCAATGGGCTTTAATGTTATTGCTGTAGATACAGGCAAAGAAAAAATGGCCCTAGCTAAAGAGTTAGGCGCTGATATTACGCTTGATTTTAAAGAAGTGGTGCCAAGTGAGGCTATTTTTGAGCAAGTAGGTGGGGCACACGCTGTTGTTTGTACCGCAGTATCAAAACCTGGGTTTGAACAAGCGTATAAAAGTGTTCGCCGTGGGGGCAAATGCGTATTAGTTGGCTTACCACCAGAAGATATGCCATTGCCAATTTTTGATACTGTGCTAAATGGTGTTTCAGTAGTAGGTTCTATTGTAGGTACACGTAAAGACCTTCAAGAATGCCTTGAATTTGCCGCACAAGGTAAAGTAAAAGCCATCATTGAAGAGAAAAAACTCGAAGATATTAATGAAATTTTCGATGACATGCTCAAAGGTGAAATTAACGGCCGTATAGTTGTTACAATCTAACTATACCAAAATATAGTGCGCACAAACCAACCTGGCTTGTGCGCATTGTATGCTATAGCGTATAACTAAAGCTTAACTTTGCATTTCTTTCCTCACCTGGCATACCGCCTAAAAACATGGCTTTAGAATAGTATTTTTTATTAAACAGGTTATTAATGTTTAATTGCATTTGCCAGTTGTCTGCTTTATAGCTAACTGCAGCATCATACACGGTATAAGCAGGGACGTAGCCGTTATCAATACCGAACGAGCTTGAGTTAGTACTGCGCTTATCAACAAACGTTAAGCCTGCGCTTAAATCTACTGCGTGAGGTAATTCAAATAACGCAGCAGAGTAAGTTACCCATGAGCTAGCAGTTACATAAGGCACGCCTTTTTGGCGAGTATCAAAGCTTGTGCTGTTTGGGTTAGTTTTATCTCTAGCATCTTGATAAACACCGTTGATGTTAACTTTCCATTGATCGTTCAAATACGCATTTAAGTCAATTTCTACGCCTTTGGTTTGTTCTTCACCATCAAAGAAACTTTCCACTACGTTTGGTGCAGACACGCCTGCTTCATAAAGTGGGTTGGCATATTCTAAATTAGTACGTGCACTTTCAAATACTACAATTGAAGCCAGTAATTGGTCATCAAACGCTTTAAAACGAAATCCTAAATCGTTACTAACAGATTCTGAGTCTTCTCTATCGGCTTCATTACCAGCAACAGAGCCAAGTACACTGTAGGCAGTACGACCTTTTGAGTGATTTAAAAATAAAGCCATGTCAGCGCTTAATTGATAAGTAGCCCCTAAATTGTACGTTAAACCGCTATCTGAGGTGTTTGCCTCTGGCGTTGGGTTTGCGCGGCTTTGACTATAACGTGGGTCAACACCAAAATGCTCGTAACTTTGTTTTATACGATTATGAGCAATCCCAATACGGGTTGTGATTTTATCGTTAATGTAGGCAACATGCTGAAGGCCTAAACCCCATGCCTGTACTTTTTTATTATAATCGCTGGTTTTAAGCGGATCGTAATCATTAAATTCACCCGTAGGCCAATTTGGCTGACGCATATCAAAAATATACGGCAGTGCGCCTTGGTAAATAACTTCACCGGCTTTGTTTTTAATGACCTTATCGGCATCGTAAATAGAATATTGTTTAAAACGAATATCACGATCTTCATAGTTGGCGTTAACCAGTAATTCGTTTTCTATGTTACCGAGCATAAAGTCATAACGTAAATCTAAAAAGTATTGCCATGATTTTTCATCCGCTTCTACTTGGCGGTACTCTTGGCGTCTGGCTGCAAAAGGGTATAACACGTCATCAACAACTAGCGGTGCGCGTGGGTCTTGATTGATCACGCCGTTACGTTTCCAGTAAACGTAGTTGTAAGCACCTGTTTGGCGGGCAAAACTTGAGGTGTAATTACGGTACTGTAGTTGTTGATTAACAAATAAATCATCACTAATGTAATAATTATGGGCTAATTTAAAACGCAGCTCTTCACCTTCGTTATCCTTTGCCATCGGTGATATTATGCCATTGGTGCCAAAGTTAAAGGGTGTTAAACCATCATTGCTTGCCAAAGAGTTAGCTAGTTCATTTCGTTGTGCTTCACTCAATTGTAAGCCACTTGCTGTAGGGTCATTCACTAAATCGGCGCCTGATACTTCACCTGCAGTTAAACCGTTGACCGATTCACTGTTAAAAATACGAATAGGGTGGCCGATAGAATCCACAGCAATGGCGTCCTTGATATAGGCTCCCGATAACACAAACGCATGTTGATCATTTAGTACATATTTTAAAGACGAATAAATTTCATCACGTTGTTCTTTTAAATCACGAAAGCCATCGCTAGAGGCGGTTTTTGCCATGACTCGATAAGCTAAGTCATCTGTTATTGCATTGGTGCTATCGAGTGCCAGTGAATAACTATCCCACTGACCAATATCCATTTCTAAGGTATGTTGTTCGTTAAACTGTGGCTTTTTTTCAATCAGGTTAATCACACCACCAGCACTGCCCATGCCGTATAAACCTGTTGCTGGGCCTTTTAATACTTCAATTGATTCAACATTGGTTAAAGAACGCGTTGGATTAAAGGTATTGCCTAATCCTGCACCACCGTACATGCCATCATAGGTATAATTAGCACCTAAACCACGAATTACTAAATTATCACCAATGCCATAGTTGTTACCGGCTTGCGTTAAACCACTTACATTTCGGATCACATCTTGTAAACTATCAATACCTTGCGATGCAATTAGCGCTTTATCAACAATGACCACGGGTGCAGGGGTTTCCATTAGTGACATATCAGATTTAGTGGCCAAACCTGAGCTCATTACCACTCGGTTTTGTTGCTCGTAAACACTAATACGTTCAATATCGGAATTAACTTGTGACCCGTTTGCCAATGCCAAGTGCGCGTTTAAGCACGCGAGTGTGAGTAGTGAGTAGTGAAACCTTTTCATAGAGTGATAACCATTCTCATTTGTTAATTTGCGTGAATGATAATGGTTATCATTTTAAAATAAAATAAAAAGTTCAAACTTTTTTACTTTAATGGGTGTGTTTGCTTGATAGTTATACAATGTGATTTAAAAACAATCACATTTAAAAATATTAACGTGGTATTGCAGTCGCTAGTTGGCTTTACCAAGAGAGAATTTAAAAAAAGTGTTGATGATTAAATGGGCAGTTTAGCTACATTAGCTAAAAAATTGTTAAGGTTGAGCTAAGCTCAACCTTATAAAGATGTATCGGGTTTACTGCTTGTAAACGACACCGGCTTTCATTACAAAAGGAATAAGCTCTAGTGTAGAAATATTTTTAAGTGGGTTAGCACTCACCGCTATAATATCAGCAGCAAAACCGGTTTTAATTTGCCCCAGTTGTGAATCTGCCTTTAATAATTTAGCACTATTAATGGTCGCGGCTTGAATAGCTTGTAATTCACTCATACCAAATTCAACCATTCGCGAGAACTGTTTCGCATTATCACCATGCGGATAAATAGCCGCATCTGTACCAAATACCATGTTAACCCCAGCTTCAACGGCGCGTTTAAAGCTGTCTCTTTGCTTTTTAGAAACAAGGCGTTCTTTATTTAGGTTCTCTTCATCTACCCCATTTTGCTCACCAAAGCTCAGTGTATACTCGGTATTATAAATATCCATAGAGAGCCAAGTACCGTGCTTTATAGCAAGCTCAATCGCTTCATCGTCTAAAAAGCTAGCATGCTCTACGCTGTCTACACCGGCTTTAATGGCTGTTTTAATACCGTTAGTGCCGTGTGCGTGAGCCGCAACAGGTAATTCTCGCATGTGCGCTTCATCCACAATGGCTTTCATTTCTTCAAATGCGTATTGTTGTATGCCCACCTTTGTGCCTTTAGAAAATACCCCACCAGTTGCACATAATTTAATTGCATTAGCGCCATATTTAATATTTTCACGTACTTTAATGCGAACAGCCCATGGGCCATCAGCAACCCCCGAGGCGGTATATTTCATTTCTGGAGGCAAACGATTATTGTCACAGTGTCCGCCAGTAATCCCCAAAGAAGGGCCTGCAGCCCAGATGCGAGGGCCAATAATATCACCTGCATTAATGCCGTCGCGAACCGCAATAACACTAAAGCCTTCTGCACCTAGGTTACGCACTGTGGTAAAGCCGGCTTCTAATGTTTTTTTAGCAAAGTAACTGGCTTTAATAGCCATACGCGGTACTGATTGGCCTATACGTTCACTGCGCGAAACGGTTGGATCGCTGGTTAAATGCACATGCATATCCATCAACCCCGGCATTACGGTGAGTTCAGGTAGGTTAATCAGTTCATCATTACTGGTAAGCGTAGGCTTTTTATTAAATTGAATTTGGCTTATTACACCCTCGTCAATCGCGATTAACGGATTAGCTTTTAGCTCTCCAGTTTTTACATCAAGCAAAGCTTTGGCCGATATATAGGTGGTTGCCAGTGTACTTGCGCTGGTTAAGCTCAGTAATGCGATTGATGTAGTTAGTAAATGTTTTTTTATTTTGATCATTTTTATTATTTAATTATTTAAATTTACCTGAATGTAGCAACCATTAGCTATTGAGTAAATTATTTAGCGACGAATCCCACTCACCGTAATTGCTTTATTTAAGCCATTTAAAACCGCATAATCAGCGGGTAAAAACTAACAAGGATCTTTATGAAAGTTATTAAAATAGCACTGGTTGCCAGTAGCGTTATGTTTGCCTTAAGTGGTTGTATGAGCACCAGCTCACAATTAAACACAAATCAGCCAGTCGCGCCTGTAATAAGCGAATTATCAGCACAGCAGCAATTAGATGTGCTCGTTGCCCAGTACTACGATGAGTCATTAACCTTTAATCCCTTAAGCGCCACTTATAACGGTCGCCATGAATTCGATGATCAATTCTTGCCGGTGATATCGCAGGCTAATCGTGATAAAAAAACTGCTTTTTATAAAAAATATCAACAACGTTTAACGCTAATCGATGAATCACAATTAACAGGGCAGGCGCTACTTAACTTTGAAGTATTATCGCGAGATTTAGCCCTGAAGCTTGAGGGCATGCAATATAAAGATTATTTGTTACCGATTAACCAAATGTCGGGAGCACATAATACCTTTGCTGGATTTGGTTCAGGGCAAAGTGCACAGCCCTTTAATACTGTTGCCGACTATGAGCAATTTATTAAACGTGCTGATGGTTTTGTGAAATGGTTAGCCAGTGTTGAACAATCAATGGCGCAAGGTGTTAAACAAGGCGTGGTATTGCCTATGCCATTGGCTAAAAAATTATTGCCTCAGTTTAAAGTGCACGTAGTAACTAACGCAGAAGATTCATTATTTTATTCACCAATAAAGGCCATGCCTGACTCATTTTCTAATGCACAAAAACAGCAACTCACTGAGCAGTATAAAACGCTTATTTTAGATAAATTAGTGCCCGCTTATCAGCGTATGAGTCAGTTTTTACTCAACGACTATATTCCTCATGCTCGCGATTCTGTTGGTTATGCTGATTTACCTAATGGTAAAGCGTGGTACGAATATCAAATCAAGAAAAACACCACGTTGAGTTTATCAGCAGATGAAATTCATGACATTGGCTTAAGTGAAGTGTCTCGAATTTTAAGTGAAATGAAAACGGTTAAAAATACCGTGGGATTTAAAGGTGATTTAGCATCGTTTTTTGATCATTTACGTGACTCAGATGAGTTTTATTATAAAACAGCCGATGAGTTAATTGCCGCCTATGAAGATATTAAACTAAAAATAGATGCGCGTTTACCGCGCTTGTTTAATATTGAGCCTAAAGCCCCTTACATTGTTAAAGCAGTAGAAGCGTATCGTGCGCAATCGGCAGCAGGGGCATCTTATGCAGGGCCTGCACCAGATGGTTCTCGTCCGGGTATCTTTTACATTAATGCTTACAACTTAAAAGCGCAGCCTAAATTTTTACTTGAAACGCTGTCTATTCATGAAGCAGCACCAGGTCATCACTTTCAAATTGCACTGCAACAAGAAGTGGAAAGCCTACCCGATTTTCGTAAATTTGGCGGCTACACTGTGTTTGCTGAGGGCTGGGCATTATACGCAGAGAGTCTTGGCAAAGAGCTTGGCTTATTTACCGACCCGTATATGTGGTATGGGCGTCTTAACGATGAGCAGCTAAGAGCTATGCGTTTAGTGCTTGATACAGGCTTTCATGTCAAAGGGTGGACACGTCAACAAGGCATTGACTACATGTTAGCAAACTCTTCAATGGCAAAAAGCGATGTTATTGCTGAGGTTGAGCGTTATATTGCATGGCCTGGGCAAGCATTATCGTACAAATTGGGTGAGTTTAAAATTAAAGAGCTCAGAGATTACGCCCACCAGCAGCTAGGTGAGCAATTTGATATTAAAGCCTTTCATACGCAAATATTAATAGATGGCGCATTGCCTATGCCTATCTTAGAGCAAAAAATTAAACGTTGGGTTAAATCTCAGCAGTAACATAATCGCGCAAAGTCATTATTTGAACAGGGATTGGCTTTGCGCGCTTTGCTGCAATACGTTAGAATGCGCGCTCTTAAAAGGCGCGAGAACACCATGTTTGATCAACAATTAGCAAAAACCCAATTTTGGCTTAGCAAAAGTCTCAATGAAATGAACCAGCAAGAATGGGAAGCCATTTGTGACGGATGCGGAAAGTGTTGTTTAAACACCTTTATTGACAGCGAAGACGAAGATGACTTTACCGCCACTGATCAGCTAAGAGAAGGTGAGCAACTTATATTTACCAATATTGTTTGCCAATACCTTGATAACACAACCTGTGGTTGTAGTGAATACGAAAACCGCCAAACCTTAGTGCCTTCTTGCGTTAAGCTTACCAAAGAAAACCTCAAAGACATTTTCTTTATGCCGCAAAGCTGCAGCTATCGCCGACTTCACGAAGGACGTGGATTAGCAACGTGGCATCCGTTACTTAATAACGGCGATAAAACTAAAATGCACGAGCTAAACATTTCTGTTAAAGATAAAACCGTAAAAGACTGTGACGTAAAGCTAGAAGATTTTGATTTGTATATAGCCGAGTGGCCAACCAAGGATTGCAATTAATGAGTAAATTACAAGCAAGTATTGGTTTAATTAATCCAAAAAGCCCGACCAACGTGGGGGGCGTATTACGCGCCGCAGGCTGTTATGACGCACAGCAGGTTTTTTTTACTGGTAACCGTTATCTAAACGCACAAAAATTTCATACCGATACTAAAAATGTAGTGCAACGTATTCCATTAACCGCCACTGATAATTTAGCATCAAGTAAACCTGAAGGTGCTAAAGTGGTGGTGATAGAGCTAATAGAAGGGGCGACTCCCTTGCCTGAGTTTACCCACCCTGAGAACGCATTTTATGTTTTCGGCCCAGAGGATGGTTCAGTGCCAAAAGACGTTTTAAAGTGGTGTGATGAAGTTGTTTATATTCCAACCATAGGCTGTATGAATTTAGCAGCAACCTGTAATGTTGTTCTTTATGACCGACTCGCCAAGCTTGGCGGTATTCAAAGTAGTGATGAAACCATTATCACTTCACGCGATACCAATAATAAAATGAAATGGCAAAAACAACCTTAAACATATTTTTTGTTTAAGGTTTATCCCTTGCTAAATGTAAATGAAAACATAATCTGTCGATGTCAGCTATTTAACTAATTTTAATCAGGTTAAATAGCGCTTTGTTACAATAAGAAAGCTTAATTTATCACCGCCCTAGACGTTACATATCTCAGTATTTATTATTATTTTTGTTCTTTAATTTCATTGAAATCATATTTGCTAAGACATTCAGTTAAAAATTTGTTAAAAAGACTCTGATAATAATGATTAATACTTAAGGTACTTATGTTTAGCTCGCTTAAATTCACCTCCAAAATCACCATTGCTGCATCATTAGTGTTAGTTTTAGTGCTAGGTGTTTTCACCATAAATAATTATTTTTCAATGCGGCATCAAACTCAAGAGCAGTTATCGCTAGTACTAGAGCAAAACTCTGAGTCTGTCTCTAAAAATATTGCAAGCTGGCTAAATAATAAATTAGCGATTGTGGTCTCTATCGCAAAAACATACCAAGATGACGATGCCAAGTCTTTAACGCTTTCGCAATTAAATACCGCTGAGCTTGCGGGGGATTTTAAAAATACCTACATAGGTAAATCATCAGGTACATTTATTTTAAATGATCAGAGTGTTGTACTCCCCAGCGATTTTGATGCGACAAGTCGCCCTTGGTATAAATTAGTAGAAAATAAAACAACAACGGCTTTTACAACGCCTTATATCGATGTAACGACCAACGAACTGACAATTTCAGCCGTTGCCCCTATTAATAGTAATGGTCAATTTAAAGGGGTAGCGGGGGCAGATATTGATATGCAAACCATCGCTGAAATTATTGGAGATATTGATTTTTTAGGACTCGGTTATGGTTTTTTACTTGATAATAAAGGGCAAATATTAAGTCACCCTGATAGTAAATTAAATTCAAAAACAGTCGCTGACTTAATTGGTAAAAGTGCATCGTTAGCAAGAGAATTCACCGAGTATCAAGTAGCAGGTGAAACCTCGCTGGTATCCTTTACTAAAATTCGTGGTATTGAAAACGTTGATTGGTATTTAGGTGTAGTAGTAAATAAAGATAAAGCGTATTCAAGTGTTTCTTCGTTTGGGCAAAAGGCAATTGTATTTTTAATTATTGGTATTTTAGTGATTGTTGCGTCACTGGAATTTTTACTGCGTTATTTGATGCGCCCTATGTATCGTCTCAATGATGCCATTAGAGATATAGCGCAGGGTGAGGGCGATTTAACCTGTCGGTTAAGCGTAGAAAACGATGACGAATTTGGTCAATTGAGCAATTCGTTTAATATTTTTATAGAAAAAATCCAAAATTCAATAATTCAGGTTAAATCTTCAACGCAGTTACTGGAAACGGCAGTTGCTAAATTGGTTACGCAGACAGACTCAACATTAACTATGTATGATGACCAAAGTGAGCGCACCAACAGTGTGGCGTCGGCAATTAATCAGTTTTCAGCTACCTCAACAGAAATTTCAACCAGCGCCAGTAATGCCTCGACGCTTGCCAAAGATGCAGATCAATACTGTGCTAAGAATCAACAGACCCTCACAAACAACGTTTCAAGTATTCATCAACTGTCACAAAATATAGAGCAAGCGCAAGAAACCATAAATAGTTTAGACTCGCATACCGCTAATATAGGAAATGTATTGGCAGTAATAAAAGGGGTGAGTGAGCAAACCAATCTGCTGGCTTTAAATGCGGCGATAGAAGCGGCACGTGCTGGTGAAGCGGGAAGAGGATTTGCGGTTGTCGCCGATGAAGTAAGGCAACTTGCACAGCGTACTCAGCAATCAACTCAAGAAATAGAAAACACCGTCATTGAATTACAAAAAGGTTCAAGCTCTGCCGTTGAGCTTATGAAAACCAGTTTAGAAGAAAGTGAAAAAAGTGTTCAGCAAGCGGATGCGGTTGGCGATGTAATGAAACAAATAATCAGCGCGATAAAGCAAATAACCGACGCCAATCATAGTGTCGCTAATGCTACGGATGAGCAAAATCAAGTGGTTAAGTCATTACATAGTGATATTCACGTTATCAGCGACTTATCGACTCAAGGCCAATCAAACCTAAATCTTACTTTGGAAGAGTGTACCAAACTTAAGCATCAATTTAGTGACTTAGAGCGCATGGTTAAAAAATTCAAAGTATGATCAGTAAAACAAAAATAAATAAGCCAAGCTGGCTCAATTTAATCAATATTGACAGCGTTTATAGCTTTGATAAACAACGCCAAGTATTTTCGTTATTTACCATGATAGCGATTGCCTTGGTGTTAATTACCTATTTAGTAATTGCCAATCATCAAGTGTATGCACCAATCCTTACTATTGCGTTAATTGTGGTTAACGTAACGATTGTAGGGTGTATTATTTATTTTATGAAAACAAAGCAGATTGATGCAATCGCCCTCATCACTTTAGTGATTGTATTTGTGATGTGCTTAGCTTTGGTATACACCGGCGGTAAAGAAAACACTGCTTTATATTGGCTAATGTTTTATCCCGTTGCTGTATTTGCCATACTGGGTGTGAAGTTTGGCGCCTGGTTAAGTAGTGCCATGTTATTGAGCTGTATTGTTATGTTGTATGGCCCTGATATGGGGCAAGTTATTTATGGTCAGGTAGAAAAGACCCGTTTTGTTGCTGCATTTTCGCTGGTGTTAGTGTTTTCGTTTATAGGTGAATATTTTCGTCACCGCAGTCATTTAGCAATTGCTGATATCACCTTAGAGCAAAAACAGCATGCTCATACCGATCAGCTTACCGGGGCGCCTAATCGTCGCTTTATTACCTCACATTTTTTAAAGCTCGCTGCTTCAAGGCCAGAACATTATTTGCCGCTGTCTATTTTACTCATTGATTTAGATAAGTTTAAACAATTAAACGACACCTACGGACATGATTTTGGTGATACGGTTTTAATTGAATTTACTAAGTTATTAGAGTCTCAGTTTCCTGCAACAGCGCTTAAAGCACGTTATGGCGGCGAAGAGTTTGTGGTTATTTTACCGCAACAAACAACCCTTGAAGCCAGCATTTTGGCCAACCGTTTTAGAGAATGTGTGCAAAACCATGTGATGCTAACCGACAAACATCAGCGAGTATCATTAACGTGTAGTATGGGTATTGCTCAGGCTAACAGTGTAGATGATTATAATAATGCGTTAAAGCAAGCGGATCAGTATTTATACAGCGCTAAGGCGCAAGGTAGAAATAAGGTGGTATCTGTACATGATCAACACGCCTCAGAGTAAATTAATATATGTACACGACCCTATGTGTAGCTGGTGCTGGGGTTATAAACCTACATGGTATGCGCTTGAGGCTGCCTTGGCAAACAAACTTCCCATTGAGTACAGAGTGGGTGGTTTAGCTGCAGATACTGACTTGCCAATGAGTCAGGATATGCAGTTGCAACTACAAGCCATATGGCAAAAAATTAGCAGCCAGTTAGGCACAGAGTTTAACTTTGATTTTTGGCGAGACTGCCAACCTCGCCGTTCTACCTATCCCTCTTGCAGGGCCGCTTTAATTGCCCGCAGCTTCAATAAAGAACCACAGATGATAGCGGCAATACAGCAGGCATATTATTTACAGGCACAAAACCCATCGGATGAAGCGGTTTTAATTAAACTGAGCGAAAAAATTGGTTTAGATCCCCGTTTATTTGCTCAACAGTTACACTCTAATGAGCTTAAGCGTCGCTTTTATGATGAGCTTAACTATGTTCGCAGTTTACCTATTCAAGGTTTTCCGTCGTTAGTATTAATACATAACAATCTCGCTTACCCTATTGCTATTAACTACACAGATTGGCGACAAACCCTGATTGAAATACAATCTTACTTGTAAACTTAATCCCACTATTTTCATCCCTGAATTGTAAAATAGGCCAATAAGGCTAATTTATTACCGTTGTCATAAAAGCGACTTTTTTACGCAACACGCTTGTCATTTTTAATCTATACACTTTCGCTCATTGAAACTATCTCGCTTTAAATTGTTTTTTTGTAAACAAGCTAAAGCGATTAATAAACACTAGCAAATCCGCTAATTAACGAGCAAAGGTGTATACGATGAAAGGCGTTAAACCATTAATTTTAGCTGGTATTGTAGCCGCAAGTGCAGCAGTCCACGCCAATGATTTAAACACGGTAATTGATAAAAGCAGCGAAATTAATAATTTAGCTGCGCAATCACAAACAAAAATAGACAAGATTGCAGATTCAATGCAAGGGCGTTTACAGCAATTTAAAACCCTAAATAAAGAAATAGATGGCCTAGCCGTTTATAACGCACAGCTTACCAAACAGTTAAATAATCAAATAGAAGAGATGGAGTCGATTAATTTATCGATGGATCAAGTATCGATAATTGAACGCCAAATAACCCCTTTAATGCTTCGTATGATCACCGGGCTTGAACAGTTTGTTGCCTTAGATGTGCCGTTTTTAAAGCAAGAGCGTAAGCAGCGCCTTGAATCATTAAATGCAATGATGGCGCGTGCTGATATTTCATCAAGTGAAAAATTTCGTCGTGTTTTAGAAGCTTACCAAGTTGAGGTTGACTACGGACGCACTATTGAGGCGTATACCGCATTGCTTGATATGGATAATAAAGAACGCGAAGTCGACTTCCTACGCATTGGTCGTTTAGAGCTAATTTACCTCACCCGCGATGGTAAACAAGCAGGTAGTTGGGATCAGCAGTCACAGTCGTTTGTTGCGCTACCAGATTCAACCATAAGCCAAATTAATAAAGGGCTTCGCATTGCTCGCAAACAACTTGCCCCCGATATGTTAACACTGCCAATTCACGCTGCAGAATAAGAGGTTTACCATGAAATTATTAACGAAAATGACAAAAATGGCCGTGTTTGCAGCCAGCTTAAGCTTTGTGGGCACCAGCATTGCCGCTGAGCCGATGAATTTAGATGCTTTATTAAAAACCTTAGAGCAGGGTAAATCAGCGCAATCAGAGCAAAATAAACAACGTGAACAAGAATTTGCAGCACGCCAAAATGAACAAGTGCAAATGCTTAAAAACACCCAAGCTAAACGTAACCAAATGCTTAGCGAGTCAGAGCGTTTAGAGACGCAATTTGAAGAAAATGAAATTAAATTGGCTAATCTAACTGATACCTTATCAAAGCGTATGGGTTCATTAAAAGAGCTATTTGGTGTGCTACAACAAGTTGCTGGTGATTCAAGCAATAAGTTTGCAACCTCTGTGGTATCGGCACAGTTACCTGGACGTAGTACTTTTATGGATGAATTGGCGCAAAAAATGGGTTCAACTTCAAAGCTTGCGTCTATTGAAGATATAGAAAAGGTTTGGTTTGAGCTACAACGCGAAATGACCGAACAAGGAAAAGTAAGCCGCTTCAGTACTGATGTAATTGTTGACGGTGGCAATAAAGTACAAAAAGAAGTGGTACGTGTGGGTGCATTTAACCTTATTAGTGACGGTCAGTACCTAGAGTATACACCGGCCACCAATACCATTAGCCAGCTTACTCGCCAACCAAGTAGCCGCTTTACTGCGACCGCGGCTGATTTGCAGCAAGCAAACACGGGTGTTGTACCGTTTGCGCTTGACCCAACAGGCGGCTCAATTTTAGGTTTGTTAGTACAAGCCCCTGATACCAGCGAGCAAGTTCATCAAGGTGGTGCGGTCGGTTACGTTATTTTAGGCGTTGGTTTATTAGCGTTATTAATTGCGCTAGAGCGTTTTGTATCGCTCATGCTGATGGGTGGAAAAATCCGTCGTCAATTAAAAGACGATACAGCCCGTGATGACAACCCGTTAGGGCGCGTCATGAAAGTGAAAGATCAATACCCAAATGTGGCCTACGACACGCTTGAACTTAAGTTAAGCGAAGCCATTTTACGCGAAATGCCAAAAATCACCCGTAATTTAACGCTTATTAAAATTATCTCTGTGGTAGCGCCATTACTTGGCTTGCTCGGTACGGTAACCGGGATGATTAATACCTTCCAAGCAATTACTTTATTTGGTACTGGCGACCCTAAACTAATGGCGGGCGGTATTTCACAAGCCCTGGTTACTACGGTATTAGGTCTTGTTGTTGCCATTCCAACGGTGTTTTTATACACCTTATTGAATACTCGCTCAAAAGGTTTACTGCTTATTTTACAAGAACAAAGTGCAGGTATTATTGCCGAGCGAAGCGAGAAAGGAGCCTAAACCATGGTGCTATTGATTGATTCAATCAATGCTATCCGTGATTTTCTCGACACGGGTGGCCAAGTGCTCTTGGTCATTGCCGTGTTAATTTTCGCGATGTGGTTATTGATACTCGAGCGATTTATGTACTTTTTTAATGGCTATCGGGACTACAAAAAAGACGTTAAAAACACCTGGAAAACGCGCAGTGAACGCAACAGCTGGAACGCAGAGCAAATACGCCAAGCCATGGTGTCACGTGCTAGTATGCGATTAAACGCAAACTTACCGCTGATTAATGTGATGGTAGCGCTGTGTCCACTATTAGGATTGCTTGGCACAGTTACAGGGATGATAGAAGTCTTTGATGTAATGGCCATTACAGGTACAGGCAGTGCACGCTCTATGGCATCGGGTGTGTCAAAAGCAACCATACCGACAATGGCAGGAATGGTCGGTGCGTTATCTGGGGTGTTTGCCTCAACCTATTTACAACGAAAAGCAAAGCGTGAAGTTGAATTGTTGCAAGACACTATGGTGTTAGACCACTAAATAATTATTGAAAAGCGGTGAACATAATCACCGCTTATTCTAGGAGAAATAACATGAGAGCCCCATTAGGTAATTTATTCCAAGAAGACGAAGCAGAAGAAATAAACATGACCCCTATGCTGGATGTTGTATTTATTATGCTTATTTTCTTTATCGTGACAGCCTCGTTTGTTAAAGAAGCGGGTATTGATGTAAACCGCCCAGAAGCGGCAACCGCAGTTAAAAAAGAGCGGGCTAACATATTAGTGGCCATTTCAGATCAAGGCGAAATTTGGATCAATAAACGTCAAATTGATGTACGCGCTGTACAAGCCAACATTGAGCGCTTAAAAGCTGAAAATCCACAAGGCAGTGTAGTTATTCAGGCCGATAAAAAAGCCACCACAGAAACCTTGATAAAAGTCATGGATGCCTCGCGTGCAGCGGGTGTATTTGATGTTTCAATAGCGGCTCAAGAAGGGTAACGAGTGATGCGTTATGTACTTGCGTTAATTATAGCGGGTGTGGTGACCTTTATGCTGTTTTTAGGTATGCAGGCATTGATCACCGGTGGTAAAGGCGCCATGACGGAGCCTGCCAAAGGGAATGTGTTAGATTTTGTCCGTTTGAAAAAAGAAGAAACGGTACAAAAAAAGGAGCGTAAACCACAAAAGCCACCAACACCTAAAGAGCCACCACCGCCAATGGAATCGCCACAAATGCAAAGTAGCGATAACAACGCAGCCAGCAACAACTTTGATTTTGCTGCCAATGTTGATGCGGATGTAAATCTAGCGGGTGGATTAGCGTTAGAAACCAGTGATGGTGAGTATTTACCCATAGTAAAAGTGGCACCAGTATACCCAAGGCGTGCGTTATCGCGTGGTATTGAAGGGTATGTCATTGTTGAATTTACAGTGACAAAGCAAGGCACAGTGAAAGACCCGCAAGTTATTATGGCCGAGCCAGAGTCATTGTTTGACAGAGCAGCGATGGATGCGGCCCTTAAGTTTAAATATAAACCGCGCGTGGTTAATGGTGAAGCCGTTGAAGTAGCCGGTGTGCAAAATAAAATTTCTTTTCAAATTAATGGTTAATTCTGTTGAGTGAGCAAAGAATGAAAGTGAGGCAATTATGAAATTAAAACTAACAACCAAGCTATTAAAGCTAAGTATGCTGTGCACTGTTGCAATCAGTGCCAGTATTGTTACACCAAGTGCATTAAGTGTACTTCCGGGTGTAAATTTGGCGACAGTACAGGCCGCTGAACAGCAAAAAACAACACGAGTACCCGCACTTCGTGAAAAAGTATACAGCCAATTGGCTCGCGCCCAAAAACTTGCGGATGATGGCGACAGTAAAGCGGGTTTGGCTGCGCTTGACAGCATAAAAGCGCGCTCATCAAGTATGAATTCTTATGAAATTGCGATGATGCATAACTTTTATGGGTTTATTTATTACAATGAAAATGACCTTGTAAAAGCGATTGCCTCATTTGAAAAAGTGATTGCCGAAGATGGCATTCCAGAAACGCTTCGCTTGAGCACGACATTTAGCCTAGCGCAGCTTGCTATGGCTAACAGTGACTATAAAAAGGTGATTGCATTTTTAGACAAATGGGGCGCCATAAACACTAAGCCTAAAACCGACGCCTATTATTTATTAAGGGCGCAAACCTACTATCAATTAAAAGACTATGAGCAAGGCCTGAGTTACATTACCCAAGCCATTAACTTAAGTGATAGCGAAGGCAAAATACCCAAAGAAAACTGGCTGGTACTGCAACGCGCTATGTATTACTCACTTAACCAAACCGATAAAGTAGTGAGCGTACTTGAGCGTATGGTAAAGCTTTACAATAAACCTGAGTATTGGGTCCAATTAGCCGGTATGTACGGTGAGACAGGTCAAGAAAAACAGCAGCTTAGTGTTTTAGAGGCGGCTTACCAACAAGGATTTTTAACCTCTAAATCTGACTTAAGGCAGCTTGCGCAGGTATATTTATATAATCAGCTTGCTTATAAAGCAGCCAGTGTAATGAGTAAAGCAATAGAGCAGGGGATTGCTGAACCAACTGCTAAAAATTATGCCTTTGTAGCCGAGGCCATGGTACAAGCTAAAGAAGATGCTAAGTCGATTAGTTACTTTACCAAAGCTGCAGAGCGTTCAGAGCATGGTAAATACGATCAGCGCTTGGCTGAAGTGTATGTAAACACAGAGCAGTATGACGAAGCTGCCGATGCAGCGCGAATGGCACTGGATAAAGGCGGCCTTGATTTTGAATCAAATGCGTTTGTTGCTTTAGGGATGGCGCAATACAATTTACAAAATTTTGATGCGTCTATCCTTGCGTTTGAACAAGCCGAAAAGCACAAAAAGTCGCAACGTTTAGCCCAGCAATGGATCAAATATGTAAAACGCGAAAAAATGCATGCGCAAACATTAAAAACAGCACTGCTTTAATTTTTATAGTGCGATTATTAGTTCTTAATTGACGCACTAAAAACCATTTCATAATTGCACTACTCAAACCACACTAACATTCGGTTAGTGTGGTTTTTTTGCTTGCATTTTTAAAATAACTAATTGATTTTTAATTAATTAACATTGTCATTTTATGTTTATTAAAGTGTAACTTCATTGTCATATCACTCCCGTATTGTACTTCGTATTCGATAACTCAAGTGACCTTAATGCATGAGTATCGTGCCTTAAAGTGACTTAAGTTATTACTTAATGCGCTAACACAATAATTAAATACTTTTACGGAGTGAACAATGAAATTATCTGGCTTATTCAAAATCAGCTTAGTGGCTACAGCAATGACACTTGCTGGTTGTGGTGGTGATATAGAAATTACACCAACCGTTAATGATAACAGCACCAGTACAGACAACAGTGTTAATAATTCTAATAACAACACCGGTTCAACAACTGATCATGAGGCTGTATGTGCAAGCTATGAATCAGATGCAGGCACGGTAACAGGTGTGGTCAGTGGTATAGATTGCTTATACAACGATTCATTTTCAAGTAAAACTATTTCAATTACTAACAACATTACATTTAAAGAGTTACCTGGCGGTGGTGTACATGTATTTGCTGATGCCCTGCAAATTGGTGAAGATGGCAACACAGTTGATGGCTTTTCTATTCCAACTAATGGCCCAACTATGACTGTAGAGCCTGGCGCAACGCTTGCGTTTCAATCAGGTGAAGCGATTTTACGTATTGCACGTGGTGCAAAAATTCAAGCCGTGGGTACAGCAGAAAAGCCAGTAGTATTTACCTCAGCTAATGCCTTTGACCGTTTTGATACAGCTGGTGAAGGTGCACGTTATGCTGACTGGGGTGGCATTATCATTAATGGTCAAGGTATTACTGACCAATGTACAGATGCAGAGCGTGATGGCGGTACATGTAACGTAGCCTCTGAAGGTATAACAAGCTACTTTGGTGGTAACGATAATAGCGATTCAAGCGGTAATATTAAATGGGCTAAAGTATGGTATGCAGGCTCTGGCCCTCGCGTAGGTGGTGAAGGCGATGATTTAAATTCATTAACACTTAATGCTGTTGGTTCAGGCTCTGAGTTTGATTACATTCATATTCACCAAGGCTTTGATGACGGTATTGAAATCTTTGGTGGTGCAACCACGCTTAAGCATATTGCAGTGACTGATACTCAAGATGATTCGTTTGACTTTGATGCCGGTTGGCAAGGTAAGGCGCAGTACTTATTTGTTCAACACGGTACGGTAACGCTTAACGATGGTTCTGTGGTTAATATGGGTAATAATGGTTTTGAGTCTGACGGCGTTAAAGGTTCATCTTCTGCTCAAGTGTCACCTTCAAACCCGATGGTTGCTAATGTGACTGTGATTACTACTGATGGCAATTCAGTTCGTGATGATGACCCTTCACAAGCCTACAAGTTTGATGATCAATTTAATTCAAGCATTTATAACGCGTTAATTGTTAAGAAAAACGCAGTTAATACACAATGTATCGAATTCTCGGGTGATGGTGAAAAGCAAGCCGATAACATTTCTTTTACTAGCTCAGTAATGGCATGTTCAAATAATTTCGCTAATACAGATACCTTTGCTGGTGGTCCGCTTGCAGGACAAACTAAAACAGCATGGTTTGAAAATGGCGGTGCGAGTGAAATTTTAACAGATGATGTCTCTGTACTTGCTGCTAATGGTTTTGCTACTAATACGGCTTCTACAGATGTGAGCGTTACAGCCACTGATTTAAGTACAAAAGATTCGTTCTTTGAATCGGTAAATTACATCGGTGCCGTATCGGACCAGGATACAACGTCAAATTGGTATAAATGGGTTGAAGCAGCAGTAGCCGCGGCTAACGCAGACTAATTTAGCACTATTTATAAACTTCTGAAGGCGCCTTGGAGCTTGCATAATAAGCGTTTGGCGCCTCTTTTGTATAATCTGATCAGGATGTATCTTATGTCTAAAAAGCATAGACTTAATCAAATTACATGGGCGATTGGTTTAGGGCTGTGTGCCCAATCTGTAAGCCTATTTGCTGCGCAAAATGATGTTGATGTAGCCCAAGAAATAGAAGAAGTAGTGGCAGTAGGTACGCGCTTACAAGGCAGTGCTGCTGCTGTGGTTGAAGAGCGAAAAAATCAAGCCTTTGTAGCCGATATTTTAGGCTCAGAGCAATTAGCACGTACTGGCGATAGCGATGCCGCTTCTGCCCTTAGGCGTGTAACCGGTTTGACCCTCGTTGATGGCAAGTTCATTTATGTGCGTGGTTTAGGTGAACGTTATTCGAGCGCACGTTTAAATGGCGCGTACATACCCAGCCCCGATCTAACTCGCAATGTGATCCCGCTTGATATTTTTCCCGCTAGTATAATTTCAAGCATGGCAGTACAAAAAGCTTACTCACCAAATATGCCCGCCGCGTTTGGTGGCGGTAATATTGACATTAGAACCAAAACTGCACCGAGCGAGTTTACAGCGGGTGTAGAGGTGGGTGTTGGTTATAACACTGCTGCAAGTGACGGCTTTACTTACAACCGTAAAGAAAGCGGACTACCTGATGCGTTATCATCTGCAATAACACAATACCGAGGTGATTTTGGTATTGGCAACATAGTAAAACGCGATGGCTTAGTCGATGGTGATACAACGCGTGCAGAGCAAGCGACTGCGATTAATAACGAATTGCTTAAGTCGTTACCGCGTGGTTATGAGTTAAAAGAAGACTCTCTCGATCCACAATACAATATTAAAGCCCATTACGGTGATAGCTTTAGCGAATCTTACTTTGGCGGCAAGTTAGGCTTTATGCTTTCTGGCGCTTATAAAAATGAGTGGGATTTTGAAGACCGATTTAGCTCAGTGATAAGCCAAGATTTAAAAAATGAAGACGGTAAAATTGACTGTACGACAGCGCTAAATACTGCAGATGATGTCGCAAATTCATGTTTTAATACTGTAAAAAATTCCCAAGTGACCACAGAAAACGAGCGCTATAATGCGTCATTTAGTTTAGGCTATACCTTAGGTACTCACAGTATATCAGCGCAGCAGCTATACATTATTGATAATGAAGATGAGTCTGAAATTGCTATTTCGCAAAGTCCAGCGGGTAGTTCAACATTTAGTATTGCAGGGGATGGCGTTGCTAATCGTAACCATACTTTTAACTACGAAGAGCGACAACTCAATATTACCCAGTTTATTGGTCAGCACACCTTTTTAGATTACATGGGGATTGGCGCTGATTGGCAGTATACCGAAGCGAAGGCAACAACGGATATTCCGACGAATGCTGATTTTGAATTTCGCGATGAGTACAACACAGACGGGTCGTATGTAGGTTCTCAAATCACGGGTGATGATAACCGTGTGATTATGTCATACACCAACATGGAAGAACGAGTTAAGTCTTACAGTGGTAATTTAAACTTACCGCTTAGCTTTGACAGCATGGATGTTGAATTTAAAGTAGGGTATGACTTTTCAGATAGAGCGCGTATTTTTAATACCTCAAGTTTTGCTATTAATAACAGTGGTGGTGCTGGTATCACTATAAATGATGGCAGTGATAATGCGCTAAATAATAGCGGGTATCTAAGCGATGAATTTATTAATAATAACGCGATACTGGTTGATTTTAACGAACCAACAGCTCCTGATGCGGATGATTACCTAGCAGGACAAAAAGTAGATGCGGGTTACGCCTCGTTTGATGTGTTTTATGATCAATGGCTACGCATTAGCGGTGGTGTACGCTATGAACAATTTAAACAAACGTCTATTGGTACATCTAGCCTAATATTTGATCAAGATGACTTAAATACTTTCTACGACCCTGAAAAAATTCAAGCAGGCTCTATTGTTTCCGACGATTGGTACCCTGCGCTTTCTGTCACCTATGTAGGCGCTGATAACTACCAAATACGTGCAGGCTATGGTGAAACGGTAGTTCGTCCGGATTTTCGTGAAGTGGTACCGGTTACTTACTTTGACCCACTTACCGATATTAGAACATTTGGCCGTACAGGGCTTAAAAGTAGCCCAATTAAAAACTATGACCTACGTTATGAATATTACGGTGAAGCCGGTAATTCGTTTAGTGTGGCTGCCTTTTACAAAGATATTACTTCACCCATTGAAACGGTTCTAAATATTGGCGATGAAGACTATTCAGCCTCATTTATCAATGGTGAAACCGCTGAGGTCTACGGTATAGAAGCTGAATGGTTGCAAGATCTTACGTTTTTATCTGAAGGGTTATTTACCAGTGGTAATATAACTTTGAGTGATTCAGAAGCGTCTATCGATCCTGCGCTTGCGGGCACCTTAACTAACCCTAAAAAACGTATGACGGGTCACTCAGAGTACGTAGTTAATTTACAACTTAACTACGATTCACTCGACGGAATGCACAGTAGTTCTTTGGTTTATAACGTATTTGGTGAACGTATTTTAGCAGCCGGTGTTGCGAGTCGAGATGATGCTTATGAGCAGCCATTTCATTCACTTGATTTAGTTTATACCTTTTACCCTGACTTTAACTCTAAGGTGAAGTTTAAAGTTAAAAACCTACTTAATGAAGATCAGGAAGTATCGCAATCAGATATTATTGTTCGCTCTAAAGAAGTCGGTATGAACTTTGATATTAGTTATAGTTACGAGTTTTAAGTAAAAGCCCAAGGATAGGATTTATAACAACGCCTAACTACTCATTAGCCCTGTATTTTATACAGGGCTTTTTTATGTGTATGAAAAATATTTAAGTTACAGTTTATTGACTAGTTTTAGCGTGCTGGTGGTGTTAGCTTAGGGCTGTAAAAATTAAATCTCACGCAATGAATTTTTAATTTTTAATGTATAGGCTCCTTTTATGAATCAAACAGTGGAACAAACAATGAAAAAAGTAGGATTAGTCGGATGGCGCGGCATGGTAGGCTCAGTGTTACTAGAGCGAATGGAACAACAACATGATTTTGCACATATCGACACCACCTTTTTCACCACCTCACAAGCAGGTCAGCTTGGCCCTGAGTTAGCGGGTGCAGCTAAACCGCTTTTAGATGCCAGCGATATTTCTGAGCTTGCAAAAATGGACATTATTGTTACCTGTCAGGGTGGCGATTATACCAATGCGGTGTATCCAAAATTACGTGAATCAGGTTGGGATGGCTATTGGATAGATGCAGCCTCTGCACTGCGTATGAGTGACGACAGTATTATCGTACTTGACCCTGTTAACAAAGATGTCATTGAACAAGGGCTAGAGCAAGGCGTTAAAACCTTTGTAGGTGGTAACTGCACGGTTTCACTTATGCTACTAGCGCTGGGTGGTTTATTTGAGCACGACCTAATTGAATGGGTAAGCCCAATGACTTACCAAGCTGCGTCGGGCGCCGGTGCGCGAAATATGAAAGAACTCATAGCTCAAATGGGGGCTATTCATGCAAGTGTTTCACAGCAACTAGATAACCCAAGTTCAGCTATTTTAGAAATTGATAAAATAGTCAGCGAAAAAATGGCATCAAGCGATTTGCCACAAGACCAGTTTGGTGTGCCACTGGCGGGTAGCTTAATCCCATGGATTGATGTGCCTATGCCAAGCGGTCAATCAAAAGAAGAGTGGAAAGCGCAAGTTGAAGCCAACAAAATCTTAGGCTCATCTAAACAACCTGTGCCTATTGATGGTTTATGTGTACGCATTGGTGCAATGCGTTGTCATAGCCAAGCGATGACCATTAAATTACGTGAAGACATTAGCGTAGAAAAAATAGAAGAAATTTTAGCCTCGCACAATGAGTGGGTTAAAGTAATTCCTAATGAGCGTGACATTACCAGTACCGACTTAACCCCAGTTAAAGTAACCGGTACGTTAAGTATACCTGTTGGCCGTATTCGCAAACTCGCCATGGGGCCAAAATATATTAGCGCTTTTACCGTAGGCGATCAGCTTTTATGGGGTGCAGCAGAGCCACTGCGTCGTATGTTACGTATTATTGTTGATAATAAATAATATTAACTTTGAGGGTTAGCATTGGCTAGCCCTTTTTATTTAATAATTAAATCGCTAATATCTTCATAGCCTTTACCAACGTTTATATTATTGCTTCCGGTCATTTTTATTAATTCAAGTGATGAGTTCAGACTTATTGGAGAATATTATGCACAGTAAATTTCATGTTCACGCATTTCTTGATGACGATAGCGAAACCTTTAGTTATGTTGTTTCTGATAGTAACTCTCAGCAAGCAATCTTGATTGATCCCGTTTTAAATTTTGATTATAAATCAGGTAACAGCTGTGAATCAGGTGCCAAAAAAATCGGTGAGTACCTTCAAAGCCATTCTCTTTCATTAGAGTGGGTTCTCGAAACACATGCTCATGCCGATCATATCTCTGCAGCTCCTTATTTTAAAAAACACTTTGGTGCTAAAATCGCCATAGGTGAACATATCAAAACGGTACAACAAAGCTTTAAGGCGCTATTTCATCTTGAAAAAGAATTTTTACCCAATGGGGCTGATTTTGACCGACTATTAAAAGATGGAGATAGTTTTAATGTTGGCCAGTTATCAATACGAGTAATGCACACACCGGGGCATACACCCGCCGACTTAGTTTACATTATAAATGAAGAGGCCATTTTTGTTGGTGATACGATTTTTATGCCTGACGTAGGCACTGCAAGGTGCGACTTTCCTGGTGGTAGCTCTGAAACATTATACGATTCAATCCAGAAACTACTCTTGATGCCCGATGAGGCAACAATTTATGTATGCCATGATTATCCGACTGAAAAACGAAATCACCGTTTTGCGGTCACAGTAAAAGAACAAAAAGAAACAAATATTCATGTAAAGACTAAAATAAGCAAAGAGCAGTTTGTTCAAATGCGCGATAGCCGTGACGAAGAATTACCTATGCCTCGCTTAATTTTACCTGCTATTCAAATGAATATTAGAGCTGGCAACCCACCTCCCGCTGAAGATAACGGCATAAGCTACCTTAAAATTCCCTTAAACCAATTATAGTTCAATATCATAATGATTATTCGGATAGAGTAATAAGCACAAGTAAATTTATTGTATTTAGATGAGCGCTTAACCATCTCTCATACCTGAATATAGCATGGTTATTTTTATAAAATAGGCGTGATAATTTTACGTTGCAACATCGTATAACTACCTAATAATTATGATAAGTTGCTTAAATCCGTTTTAATGCCTACTATCAATGCTCAACTAAACACTCGTTTGACTCTGTATAATAATTTCATCGCAAAATGCTATTTAAATGTTGCATTTATTCGCCAGTTTTACGCATAAACCTGACTACAGGTTTTTTATGATATTTATATTCTTGGGAAGCATAAATGAATAGCATTGAGCAACTTCAGTCTGAATTAGCTATCGCACATTCTCGAATATCTGAGCTAGAAACAAGCTCAGCACAAAGCCATATCTTTTTAAATATTTTTAATTCCTCGCCTTTGCCTTTTGCATTAAATGACGTATATGGAAATATTATTAATGTAAACCCCATGTTTACAAGGCTTTATGGTTATAAACTTAGCGATATTCCCACACTAAATGATTGGTGGCCCAAAGCCTACCCAAACCCTAAATACCGTGAATGGGTGATTAGTTCATGGGAAAAAAACACTGAGCGAGCAAAAAAAACAAATACCGACTTTGAACCTATAAAGTTAGATGTACATTGCAAAAATGGTGCACAACGAACCGTGCTTGCCAGCTGTGCGCCCTTAACCGATTTTGAGCAAATGTATTTGGTGATTTTTTACGATATTACTGATTTAACGCAGGCAAATAGTAAAATAAATATATTATCTGACTCATTGACGCAAATGACTCTTTCATTAGAGCAGCAACATAAAGAACTTATTCTCGAAAAAGAAAAAGCGCTAGCCAATGAAGAGCGTTTGAGTTTAGCTATGCAAGGCGCAAATGATGGCTTATGGGATTGGGATATAGCCAATGATAAAATGTATTACTCACCCCGCTGGAAATCAATGTTAGGTTATACAGAGGACGAGCTGGTTGATCATTTCTCAACCTGGGAAGGCTTATTACACCCTGACGACCTAGAACAAACGCTTGCGCAGATCCAATCTTTTATAGATGCGAAAATAAAAAAATATGAAGTCGAATTTAGAATGCGCCATAAAGACGGCCATTATATCAATATTTTATCTCGTTCTTTCATGGTTGAAAGTGAAGAAGGGGAGATCACCCGTTTAGTCGGTACTCATATTGATATTACAGCACGAAAAAAATCAGAGGAAAAACTCAGTTATCAGTCTACTCATGACTCACTAACGGGGTTGCTAAATCGCAGAGAGTTTAAACGTCGAACAGAGCTACTACTTGCTGTTCCTGCTCATAACCGGCCTGTTCATGCTTTATGTTATATGGATCTCGATCAATTTAAAGTTGTAAACGATACTTGCGGTCACTCAGCGGGTGATGAATTACTTCGCCAACTTAGTTTTATTCTGGAAAAAGCTGTTCGGCAATCAGACATAGTGGCGCGCCTTGGCGGAGATGAATTTGCTATTTTAATGGAGGATTGCTCGTTTAGTGATGCGCACCGCATAACACTCTCTATTCAAAGCGCTATTGAGGACTTTCAATTTATATGGGAAGGGCGAAGTTTTCGTATTGGTGCCAGTATAGGGCTAATGCAAATTACAGAAAAAGCACTCGACTTTATCGAAGTGTTAAAAGTAGCCGATGTTGCCTGCTATATTGCAAAGGATAAAGGGCGAAATCGTATTCACGTACATTATGAAAACGACAAAGAATTGGTACAAAGGCAAAGTGAAATGCTGTGGGTAAACCGCATTCAATACGCGATTGATGAAGACAGCTTTCGCCTGTATGCGCAAGCAATTGAACCGCTGACTAGTGATTCAAATAAACATTACGAACTGTTACTAAGAATGATTGATGAGCATGATAATGTTATATCGCCTGGTGCATTTTTACCCGCAGCCGAGCGTTATCATTTAATTGTAAAAGTGGACAGATGGGTTGTTAAAAACGCCTTTAGTTTAATTGTTCGTAACGCTGCTTTTCTTAAAAATATTAATTTTGTTTCTATTAATCTTTCAGGGCAATCGCTGACTGATGAGAGTTTTCTTGATTTTATTATTGAGCAACTACAAACGCTAGGGGTAAACAGTCATAAAATTTGTTTTGAAATTACAGAGACGGCAGCTATTTCAAATTTAGAGCTTGCAGGAAAGTTTATTAATAAGCTGAAAAAGTTTGGATGTCGTTTCGCACTTGATGATTTTGGTAGTGGGTTATCATCGTTTGGGTACCTTAAAAATCTTAAAGTTGATTACCTAAAAATTGATGGCATTTTCGTTAAAGATATCGCAAGTGACCCAATAGATCATGCTATGGTTAAAGCTATTAATGAAATAGGTCAAATTATGGGGATGAAGACAATTGCTGAATTTGTTGAAACCGAGCAAATTAAGTCTATTTTAAAACAAATGGGAGTCGATTACGTTCAAGGTTATGCTATCCATAAACCACAGTCCTTGAGTGAACTATTTGAAAAGTAACCTCTCATCTTTATTAAATGATATTCATGATTTATGAAGACCGTACAAACAGTAAACAGGCGCTTAGCTGACATTGGTTGAAGACTAAATGAGTGATGTTTAAATAATTGCTAATTTCTTGCTCAATACATATTCCAAGACTATATTTTATCTAGCTTCTTGGGATGTAACTACATGAATATATCAAAAAAATTAAAGCTGTCTTTTGCATCAGCTATCGCACTGCCTTTGTTTGTAATTGCTGCTATTGTTATATCACAAACGAGGGATCAAGCACTCGATAATTTTTCTCAATTGAGTGAGCGAGAAGCGCGCCAAGTAGACAACGCTATTACGATGTTTTTTGCCGAAATTGCCAAAAATGTTGATTATTTAGCATCCCACACCACCATTAAAAACGCACGC
This sequence comes from Pseudoalteromonas sp. MQS005, assembly GCF_001661605.1. NCBI lineage: Bacteria > Pseudomonadati > Pseudomonadota > Gammaproteobacteria > Alteromonadales > Pseudoalteromonadaceae > Pseudoalteromonas > Pseudoalteromonas sp. MQS005. The sequence continues at coordinate 52,711 of NZ_LYRQ01000019.1, forward strand.
ACCAATGTTAAAACCCATATGGATGCTCCCAACTCAGTGATGCTTAACCATCCTAATCAAAGCCCAACAGAGCAAGCTGCATATAGCTTGTTTGACCATTTTGGCCAAACACACCCTGGACTTGCTTATATCTACATGGGAAACGAACAAGGGGGGTATATTCAATGGCCCATGGGGAAAGTAAACGCCAATTATGATCCGCGCGAGCGCCCCTGGTATATGGCAGCAAAAGCGGCTAATGGTAAAACAACGCGAACTAATGCCTATTATTGGGCCGCTGATGATTTAGTTATTGTATCTACGGTTAAAGCGATTATTGATAACGGGCAATTAATTGGCGCCCAAGGAATGGATGTATCATTAGGCGGGCTTACCGATATTATTGCCGATATTAAATTAGGCGAAACCGGTTATTTAATGTTGATTGAAGATAGTGGCAGTGTGCTGGTGGATGTTAAACACCCAGATTACCGATTTAAAAACTTAGCAGATCTTGAGGGGGGAAAATACGCCGACTTAGCTAAAAATACCCAAGGGCTGTTTGATGTAGAGATAGATGGTAAACAATATATGGCTAATATTCATACCTCTGCTACCTTAGGTTGGAAGTTTATTGGGGTAGTAGAAAAAGCCGAAGTGATGAGCACGGCGAATACTATGGCCTATACCATATTGGTTATTAGTGCGATATTAATTGCCGTATTTGTTGCTATAGCGAGTTATATTTCTAAATTAATATCAGCCCCTATTGTTGAAGTGAGTGATGGCTTAACTGAAATATCGCAAGGTGGCGGTGATTTAACCCAACGCTTAACAATAAAAACCAAAGATGAAACCGCTAAACTGGCTAATAGCTTTAATTTATTTTTAAACTTGATCAGCGAGCTGGTAACTCAAATTAATGAGTGCGCGCAAAATGTAAGTAAAACCTCATCACAAACCTCATCGCAAGCGGCACAATTAACAAGCTCCACCAGCCAACAGCAACAAGCTTTAGAGATGGCAGCTACGGCTATTAATGAAATGGCTGCCACCGCAAACGAAGTGTCTAGCAGTTGTGCAAATGCAGCGGATTTGGCTGTTCAAACACAGCAAGCATCAGACTTGGGGCAATCGGTTATTACACAAACTGTGGAAAGTGTGGTTCAGCTATGTGAGGTAATAAACAATGCCTCAGCAGATATTACTCAGCTAGATACTGAAAGCGAAAACATTATGTCGATACTCAGTGTTATTCGCGGTATTTCAGAACAAACTAACTTATTGGCCTTAAATGCTGCAATAGAAGCTGCACGTGCCGGTGAGCACGGACGCGGCTTTGCTGTGGTGGCCGACGAAGTGCGCGCGTTATCGCAACGAACCGCTGAGTCAACCGAAGAAGTGGCTTCACAGCTTGATAAATTGCGCACTATGTCATCTAAGGTTTCTAAAGATATGCAACGCAGTATAGAAACCACTAATAAAACTGTCGAGCTTGCGCATTCGGCGCAGCAACAATTTAGTGAGATCACGGCATCTATCGTTCATATTAGCGATTTAAATACCCAAATAGCCACCGCTGCTGAAGAGCAACAACATGTAGCTGAAGATATAAACCGCAATGTTACTGAAATTAAAAATGCGGCTGATGAGGTGAGTGATATTGCCGTGACCACCAGTGAAAACGGCAACGAAATGAATCGCCTTTCGTCAATATTAACGGGATTAGTAGGTAAATTTAAAGTGTAAGGGCAAGCAAATGCATGCCCTTTTTATCCCTGCTACTTATTTTTAAGTAGTTCTTTTAATTCTGCTAGTTGTGCTTTTAATTCGTTTACTTGGCCTTGGGTGGCAGGGAGTGAGTCTATATCGGCTTGCTCTTCTCGTGCATTGCGATGCTCTTCACTCATCACTTCTAAAATAGCGCCAACCATCATATTTAAAAACACAAATGCAGTTAAAAAGATAAAGGTTAGGTAAAAAATCCAACTTAATTTGTACACGGCCATGGTTTCGTACATGACGTCAGTCCAATCTTCAAAGGTGGCTATTCTAAATAGGGTGAGCATAGAAATAGACACATCGCCCCAAAGTACCGGATTTATATCAGCAAACAACATACTGCCAGTGGCGGCATAAATATAAAATATAACGAACATGAGTAGTGCGATGTAGCCCATTTGCGGTATTGCTTTAATTAGCGAATTTACTAATAAGCGCAGTTCTGGGATCATTGAGACTAATCGTAACACGCGGAAAATACGCAGCAGTCGAGCAATAAAAATAGTAGAGCCTGCCGCGGGGTATAAACTTCCGATCACGATAATGAAGTCAAAAATGTTCCAACCTTTGGAGAAAAAGTCCTTGATACCTTTGCTGGCAATATAGCGAATAATCAGTTCAATTAAGAAAAACACCGTTATGCCTATATCCATCCAATGTAGAACGAGTTCGGCGGTTGGGTGCAATGAATAAGTATGTGCGCCCACGGTCAATGCAGAAACAACAATAACTGCAATAACAAATGATTGAAATAGTTTACTTTTATCGATACGCTGGAACAGCTCTTGTAACTGCGACAACATCATAACGTGCCCTTAACGGTTATAAATACAAAACCAGTGCAATATACAGCAAAAATAACGAAGATCAGTAGTTTTCCCGTTAAAATAGTAGGAATTTTGAATGTTAAATAATAAGTTAAAATATCTATTTTCGTTATCCGCATTATTGGTGTTAGCGGGATGTAGCAGCGATAGCCGCTACCATGAAATTCAATCAGCGCGGTTGGGTGAATGCAGCTACATGGCAGATAAGGAATACCATGAGTGTGTTAAACAACAGCAAGACAGTTACAAAGAATTTAAAGAACAACAAGCTCGCGAGCAGCAATAAACGATGACCAAAACCCAAAAGCAGCTAGATAAGCGTATTCGTCAGCAGTTAACGCTCGCTTGTGAGCAAATAAAAGATACTGTGGAGGACTTTAGCTTTCTTACCCATTCAGCAGACTTAAACAATTTACCTTCTAAGTTTAAAGTAAGTTGTTATTTTATTGATGATATTGCACTAGAGCAGGCTAAACAAAAAAATCAGTTTGATTACATTGAGCAGCTTATTTGTAATGCGTTAGCCAGCTTGAACATACATATTAAAGCCAATGCCATTTCATTTTCTAAGCAGCCATAATGTGTACGATGGGTTTTGTTTATTCTTCACATTAGCTTGAATTAGGCATTTATAGGGCCTTTAAAAGCTTTAATATGGAGTGATTTTATTAAGCAGGCTATAATCCCCAAAAATAGCAAAAGAGATTATATATGGCTGTTCCAACACGTTCACAAATAACACCCGGCACTGAGGTTAATATTGTGCTTAAACAAGATCAACGCAGTGGTACTTTAACCAATGGTATAGTGTCGCGTTTATTAACTAAGTCACCTAATCATCCGCACGGTATTAAAGTACAGTTAGAAGATGGTCAAGTAGGTCGGGTAAAAGAGATCATTGCATGAGCGATTTAACCTTAACTGATTTTTGGCGATTGGTAACTGTAAACGACAGAACCGCAGAGCCTAAGTCTGTATGCCAATCCCTTAAGGCTGCATTGAGTGATTTATCCGACGAGCAGCTTATTGAATTTGATAAACAGTTTAGTATTTGTATGCGCCAAAGTTATACTTGGGATTTATTTGGTGCGGCGTTTGTAATGGCTGGTTGTAATGATGAATATGGTTTTTCTGAATTTCGTTGTTGGCTCATTTCTCGGGGGGAAGCGGTATTTAAAGCAGCGTTAGAAAACCCCGATAGCCTTGCACAGTGCACACCACTTTATTTTTTAAACGAGCAACCGTATCCGTATTTAGATGAGTATGACCTAATTGCAGGTTTGTTATATGAAGAACGTAATGACGATGAGTTACCCTTTATCTCCTCAGGGCTTGAACAACCTAAAGGTAAGCGCTTTAAAGACAAACCTAAGTTTTTAAAACAAAATTACCCGCAATTATTTGCTAAGTATTGGCAGTAATCGCTCACTTTTGACTATTAATGCATTACTTTGGGTTAGGGGTAATGCATTTTATGTTGCTTAGGTTTTGATACAGCTTGCGCTATCCTTCACATCCTCTTATTTCACTAACTGAACTGTTTTAAAATGTAATCGTATTTGTTGTGAGCTACGTATTTTTAAATACAGTTTAAAGACGTGTTTATGGTATAACGACTTCACATCTTTTATAGTAAATCTCTGTTATAGTTAGAAATAGCTAAGCATAGTCACAGTGCTTGATCATATTTGATACACGAGGATAGAGCCTATAATGAAATTTTTCACACTGGTTTTACTTACCATAAGCCTTTTTAGCTGTTATGCAGTAGCAGGCCCAAGTAATAAAACTCGCTTTATTCCGCTGTTACAAACTAAGCTGGGTAATTACGAAGTGACCTCCAGTAATTCTGGGTTATGTACTAATAGCCGATTACAATTTAATAACCCTGAAGATCCTGAGCAAGGTTTTAGCTTAGGCAAAGAGATTTTGTTTAACTCCTTACACAATGGTACTCGTACCATTGAAAAACCAAATTATTGTTTTATTACCAGCTCGCTAAAATATAAAACAGATGGCCTAGAAAATAGCTTACGCATGAGCCGCTGTGATAATCCTATCCATGAAGGAACGATTAAACAAAGCATTACTTTTTTAACCAGCAACACGCTTAAATACACATTGGACAATCCAAGTGTAGAATGTGAATTTATTAAAGTTGCCGACTAACACTGTATTTTTGGAATATCACGCCAACGAGTCGTGTATTGCGGCGATAAAAAAGCCCTGTTCATATGCCAATGATCATTTAATTGGCTGCTCGCCACGCTAAGCATTCCTTTACCGTATCTATGATTAATAGCATCTAAGCAGCCCATTAACTGCGGGTTATCGGTTTGCTTATCAAATAAATGATGTTGTTGAAACTGCTGCGGGCTGAGCTCTAATGCGCCCACACCACATTTATAAAATCGAATTCCCGGTTGATATATTTGCTCAAAACTCTTTGATACCGCATTGGCCATAACGCGAGTATCGTTAGTAGGCGGATCAAATTGATGCATAACCGACTTTTTATAAAAGGCGTGTTCATGTGATGAGCTGGCAGCAAAAATATAAATACGATGAGTTAGCGACTGTTGTGCTCTTAATTTTTGTGCAACTACACTGGCATGATTTATTAGGGCGGTTTTAACTGCATCGGGGTCGCAAAGTCGCTGACCAAAACTACGAGTTGAAAAAATAGCTTGTTTATCTTGGCGTACATCATCCCAGTTTAAACAGGTAATGCCGTTGAGCTCGTTAATTGTGCGCTCAAGCACCACACTAAATTGGCGACGAATAGTTTTTGGGCTTTGCTCAGCCAGTTGCCACGCGGTATGAATGTCCATGAGAGCCAGCTTTTTAGCTAAACGTTTGCCTACCCCCCAAACATCTTGGCAGTGCATTCGTTGTAAAATAGTGCGGCGACTTACTTCATCGTCAATCACTGCAACACCATTAAAGCCAGTTAGTTTTTTAGCTGCATGGTTAGCGGCTTTGGCTAAGGTCGGTGTTGGCCCAAAGCCAACCCCAACAGGGAGTTTGGTTTCGCGCCATACAGTACGCCTAATTAGTTGCCCATATGCTTGCCAATCGTTAATTAAAGGTTGATAACCATTAAAGTGTAAAAACGATTCATCGATACTGTAAACATGCTGGGTGTCACAAAAGCGGCCAATTACACTCATCATCCGGTCGCTTAAATTAGCGTATAGTTCATAGTTACTAGAGCGTACAACCACATTGTTTTGTTCTAGTAACTGCTTAACTTTAAAGTAAGGGCCAAATTTAGGAATATTAAGCTTACGCGCAATTGGGCAGACCGCACACACACAACCGTCGTTATTGGTAAGCACCACCACAGGTTTTGAGCGAATAGCCGGATCAAATACTTTTTCTGCACTGGCATAAAAAGCAACGGCATCAACTAAGGCATACATGAAAGTAACTCAGGGCTTTGGCGATGCAGCCTAATAGAGCGAGTTACCACACCTTCAAGCTGAAACTCATCTGACTCAGTCAATTGCACCGGCTTATAAGCAGAAGAGGCTGATAGCAAGCGTGCATTGGTCTTATCAAGCAGCTTACATACAAATAAACCATTTAAGTTAGCCACAATAACATCGCCATCTTTTGGTATTTCAGCGCGGTCAACCAACAGTAAGTCGCCCTCAAAAATACCAATTTCTTGCATAGAGCACCCAGACGCTATCCCAATAAACGTGGCATCAGGGTGCTTTATTAATAACTCATCAAGTGAAACGCCAAGCTCTGTATATTGTGCTGCAGGTGACTCAAATCCGCATACACCGGCCTCTATATAAATGGGAATAACAAACATAACACAACCTAAAATGCATATACTGTATAAGTGTACAGTATATGCGTTTTATATAAGTTATGCCAAGTAATGGATCTGCGATCAATCCATATTTTTGATCATTTGCTGAGCTGTATCTAAGAAGTCATTGATTTGCTGTGGGTTTAAGTTTTTACACATTTGCGCATTTACATGCTGCTCAGCGTTTAATAATTTGTCGTAAAGCGAGCACCCTTGTGCGGTAAACGACAGAATAAAACAACGCTTGTCATGCTCACTGGCATTTTTGTGAATTAAGTTTAGCGCGAGCAGTTCTTTCACTAACCGTGCTATTTGGGCTTTGTCGCGTTGGGTTTGATTCACAATATCGTTAGCAGTGCACTGAGTTGTTGCTGCAATAATATGCAGGCAACGCACATGCATCGCGTTTAACCCAAGCTCACCTGCATTAATGGCTTCGCGTATGGTAACGCGATAATTTTGCATTAAGGCAAATAACGTATTGGCCAATGATGAGTTCATAATAACTCCATAATGGTTGACAAAGTCAACTAAATTGTTATAGTTGATTTTATCAACCAATGGGGCGTTGTGCAATTCATCTTTTTAATGAGGTAAATTTACATGGGTAAAAAAGTACGCAAAGCAACCGTATTAAGCACAAAGCAAATAACCCCACATTTACAACGCATTATTGTCGGCTCAGATGAGTTTAACGACCTGAGTGCGCAATACATTGGTAACTACGTAAAGGTGCTTATTCCACAAAATGGCCGCGTTGACTTTAATATTAAAACTACGTGTATGCGTTCATACACTATAAGACATATTGATGAGCACACTGGTGCACTTACCCTCGACTTTGTGATAAATATGCACCAAGGCCCAGCCACTAATTGGGCTAAAGAAGCAAAAGTAGGCGATGAAGTGGGTATAGCAGGGCCAGGCCCTAAAAAGTTGGATAACTATGATCATTCATATTATCTATTACTTGGCGATTTAACTTCGGTTAATGCAATTAAAGGCTACGTGCAACAATTGCCTATAAACGCAAAAATTGACGCGATTATCCATGCACCAACAAAAGATGATGTGATTAGCTTAGACTCCTCGCGTGATGTAACGTGGTTAATAACAAATAACCCCGATACAGATATGATAAACGCATTAAAATCGCTACCACTTAGTGAGCAACAACCTATTGTATTTATGGCACTTGAAGCCGGATTAGTCCGTAAAGCAAAAACCATATTAACTGATGAATTAGCTATACCGCGCAGTCAAATTGTTGCATCGGGCTATTGGAAAAAAGGGCTTGATTCAGAAGCTTATAAACTAAAGCGCCAACACGCTGCTGCTAAAAATAGCTAACTTAATTGTTGTTCAATCACATCGCTATTTAGCTTTTAAAAGGCAAGGCGCCTTGAATTGACTGTCATACACACCCATCTCTTAGCGTAGACTCATTATTTATGGCTAGCGCTATAAATCGCTATTTAATTTGGAGGTGCGACTTTGTTATCAACCATTCCTTTTTCGTTATTAGAACTGGCGCCTATGCCTAAAGGTGCCACTGTGAGTGACACCTTAAATAAAAGTACAGCCTACGCACAAAAAGCCGAGGAACTCGGTTTTAATCGTTTTTGGTTAGCCGAGCATCATAATATGCCTGGGATTGTTTGTGCGGCTACTTCAATTTTGGTGGGGCATATAGCCGGAAACACTAAAAAAATACGCGTAGGGTCGGGTGGAATTATGTTACCTAATCATGCTCCTTTAGTTGTTGCTGAGCAATTTGGCACCTTAGAAAGTTTATACCCAGGTCGAATTGATTTAGGGTTAGGGCGCGCCCCAGGTAGCGATCCTGTGACAAGTCGTGCATTAAATAACGATATCAGCCGTGCTGAAAACTTTCCTAATGAAGTGAGCGAGTTACAAACATTATTGGGCCCTTATGAGGGAACTAAGCGCGTGCGAGCAATACCTGGTGAAAACACCAATGTGCCCATTTGGCTTTTAGGTTCAAGTTTATTTAGTGCGCAGTTAGCTGCACAAAAAGGATTACCCTATGTATTTGCTGGGCACTTTGCACCGCGTTTTGTGCATGATGCAATAGCCTTGTATAAACGAGAATTTAAACCATCAAATGTATTAGCTAAGCCTTATGTCATGTTGGCATTACCTTTAGTGGCTGCAGATACAGACGAAGAAGCACAGTACTTATCAACTACATCCAAACAGCGAGTGTTATCGTTAATTAGAGGCGACGAGCTGTGGTTAAAACCCCCAGTAGAAACAATGGAAGGTTTGTGGAGCGAACAAGAGCGCGCTCATGTTGAGAGTTTTTTAGGGTTAAGTGTTACCGGTGGGCCAGCCAGTATTAAACACAAGCTAGAAATGATAGTAAATCAATTAGGGGTTGATGAGCTTATATTCACCAACGACTTATTTGATAATGAAAAGCGCCATAAAGCGCTTGAAATTTTAATGCAAATAAAACATGGATAAGCAATTGGTTAAGCAAGCGTACACTCAACGCTTGTTATGCTACTAAACAGATTAAAGTTAATTGAGTCGTGGCCATTTTACATTCTTTTAAAAAGTGGCAATGAAAAAGCTTGTTCTATTTTTTCAATAGAACTGATTTAAACAATCAATTTTAATTATGAATATTGAACGATTATTATAAGGGTATGCAACACAATTCAGCTAAATAAATAGGAAGGTAAAGCGTGAAATCTCAAAATAGTACGACACCCCATTCATGCAATAACTCAGTGCAACCAAAAGTAGCGCTGATAGCAGAAGGTGGCGGACAACGAGGGATATTTACCGCGGGTGTACTCGATGCTTGGTTAGAGCAAGAGTATGATCCGTTTGACTTATTTATTGGCACATCTGCAGGCTCTCAAAACTTAACAAGCTATTTGGCACGTCAAAAAGGCTATGCTAAACGCTTGATCAGAGGCCTTTCGCGTCATAAACGTTTTTTTCAATTAGGTCGCGGCTTAATGGGTAAACATATTGTTGACCTAGATTGGTACTTTGATAAAACCACCGAAGTGAACAGAGCGCTTGATTTTAAAACTGCTAAAGCCAGTTTAGGTGACCGTGAGCTATTAATTACTGCAACTAATGCCCGTGATCGCAAACCTTATTTTTTATCCCCAACAGGGGAAGGCCAGCAATGGCGAGAGCTATTAAAAGCGTCAAGTGCACTGCCATTTTTATATAAGCAAGGTGTAAAATTGACGCCGTGGTTAAATGCATTAGCCGCAAATGAATTAGGTAAGACCGAGATACAGTCAGAGTCTGATTTTTACTTAGACGGTGGCCTTGCCGCACCGCTTCCTGTACGCGAAGCCTATAATCGTGGCGCACGCAAAATTGTGGTTATACGCACCGTTGATGAAGCCTTTCAGGCTCAATCAGCATGGGTAAGTAAATTAAAATCATTTGTTGAAGTATCTGGCTATTGCCCAAAAACAATAGACTACTTATTACAACATGAGCAAGCCTACGAAGATGAGTTAGCATTTATTGCTAACCCACCAAAAGATGTAGAAATAATCCAAATTTTTGCAAATCAAAAGTTGTATAGTAAGTTATTAGGCAGCTCAAATGATGACTTACGATTTGACTATAAACTTGGTTTAGCAGCAGGCCATAACTACTTAAAAAACCATCACCCAGATCAGGATGATTATAAACACAGCTACATAGCGTAGCTGTGTGTTTATTATCAGCAAGATAATAAATCAGCATTTACTGTGTTCTCATGGCAGTCATTTAGCCGTGAGAAATATTCGGTTTTTTACCTCGAAAATAATGCGCTAACGGTTATTAAAGCACGCGACTAATTCCTTTCTAAAACATTCTTTTTACATCAGCAATTACACTGTAATATAAGTCAGTTTGTTGGGTGAATTTATATTCATTAATAAAGAAAAATAATTCACATCTAATTAGCTTTATTATAAAGTGGCTAAGTCTCTACTAAACTTAAACACTCACGTCGCTAAATTAATACCGTGGCAAATAATAATAAAAAGGAAGCCTGATGTTCGACACGCTGATCAAAAGTGTAAATAGCCTTTTATGGGGCGAAGGCCAAGTACTCATTTACATTTTACTTTTTGCTGGCATATGGTTTTCTGTGCGTTTAAAAGCTATTCAACTCGTTAAATTTACACATATGTTTAGCTTGCTAAAAGGCAGTAGCAAGTGTGATAAAAATAACATTAGCTCCTTTCAGGCGTTATGTACTGGGCTTTGTGCGCGTGTTGGTACTGGTAATTTAGCCGGTGTGGCTGTTGCTATATCACTTGGTGGAAGTGGCGCCATATTTTGGATGTGGGTGATTGCCATACTGGGTATGGCGACCGGTTTTGCAGAAAGTATTCTTGGGCAAATTTATAAAATTCGTGATAGTAATGGCGATTTTAGAGGTGGCCCTGCGTATTATATTCAACAAGGCTTAGGCAGCCGTGCGTTTGCTATTGTGTTTGCCGCCTGTTTATTTTTAGGTTACGGCTTTACCTTTAGCGCCATGCAAACCAACACCATTACCGATGCGCTTAATTATGCCTTTGAAATTCCCACACACTATTCCGGCATCGTGATCACTTTGTTAGCCGGTTCAATTATTTTAGGTGGATTTAAAGCTATTGCCCGTTTTGCTGAGCGAGTAGTCCCTGTTATGGGCATCGTGTTTGTGCTTGTTGCTGTGGTAATTACACTGATTAACTTTACCCAAGTACCCAGTATGCTAAAAGATATATTTTTATCCGCGTTTGGCTTACAAGAAGCGGGAGCAGGCGCAATGGGGGCGGCGATTAAAAATGGTATTCAACGGGGCTTATATTCAAACGAAGCAGGCGCAGGTAGTGTGCCGCATGCATCGGCAAGTGCCAGCCCCATACCTAATCACCCAGTTACCCAAGGTTACATACAAATGCTAGGCGTGTTTTTCGACACTATTGTACTTTGTAGCTGTACCGCGGTTATTATTTTATTGGCCGATGTGAACATAAGCGGCGAAATGGAAGGCATTCGTTTAACCCAAACCGCCATGACCGCCCATTTAGCACAAGGTGGCGTGTATTTTGTAGCCGCTGCCATTACTTTATTTGCTTTTACCTCGGTGGTTGCTAACTACGCCTACGCTGAAAGTAACCTGCACCTATTTAAGCTTGATAACAAAGTAGGGCGCGGTATTTATACTTTGCTTTATTTATCAATGATGTTGTGGGGTGCATCTGCCACCTTAAAACAAGTATGGGATTTAGCCGATATTGCCCTAGGGTTAATGACAGTGGTGAACGTAATCGCTATTATACTACTCACGCCAACTATTTTGTCTGTTACTAACGACTACCACGCACAAAGAGACAAAGGCATAGAGCCTGAATTTAAGGTAAAAAACGTAAAAGTGCAGGGCAAATGTGAAGACGGAATTTGGGATTAAGATTAAAGTTTAAAAGTTTTATATTGCATAAGTATTCATTTTTAAGTTTGGCTTTAACAACATTAAACTGCGACTCTACAGGTAGTATTTTTAGATGATCGACATTTTTGCAGGTAAAACTGCAGCAAAAATAATAAACGAACAAGGGTTTAAACCCGAGCTTTTTACCTCGTTTTTAGGGGCAAGTGGTGGCCCTAAATGGTTTACCTTATTTGGCTTAGACAAATATATATTTGGCGAATTTTTTAAACATCGCACCCAACCGCTTAATTTAATTGGCTCATCGGCAGGGGCTTTTCGTTCTGCGTGTTTTGCACAAAACGATCCAGTTAAAGCCATTGAACGTTTAGCAAAATCGTATTCGCAAACCCGATATTCTAGTAATAAACCCACCCCAACTGAGATTACCACTAAAGCCCGCGCATTACTTGAAGATGTGTTTGGTGATGATGGCGTTACTGAAATTATAAATAATCCGGTATTTAAAGCGCATTTTATTGTCGCAAAATCTAACGGGTTTATTGCCAGTGAGCATAAATTAATACAGCTTTTAGGTTTATCAAAAAGTTATATGCTTAACCGCGTTAATCGAAAATTATTAGGCTCTCAATATGAGCGTTTTATTTTTGGCGCGCCCAATAGTAATTTAAGTATTACCGACAGTTACAATTTTAAAACGCAAAACATAGTCCTTAGCCAAACTAATTTAAAAGATGCCTTATTGGCATCGGGCTCTATACCACTAGTAATGCAAGGCATAAAAAATATTGCCGGTTCCCCACCAGGAATTTACCGCGATGGCGGCATTATTGATTACCACTTTGATTTAAAAATTAATAACCCAGGCTTAATTTTATATCCGCATTTTAATTCAGATCCAAAAGCAGGGTGGTTTGATAAAAATTTAAAACGAAAAGTCGCACCACAAAATTATGATAACGTTGTGATGATCACCCCATCAAAAGAATTTGTCGCGGGTTTACCTTACGGAAAAATCCCAGATAGAAACGACTTCACTGATCTTGATGCAGACACCCGCATTAAATATTGGAACACCGTTTTTAGTGAAACTGAGAAACTGGCCGAGGCGTTTGATAAAAAATTAAATGCTGAGAATTTTGATTTGAAGTTATATAACTAATTTAAC
>NZ_LYRQ01000020.1:0-63547 GCF_001661605.1 Pseudoalteromonas sp. MQS005
CTTTAACCTTTAACCTTTAACCTTTAACCTTTAACCTTTAACCTAAATCATCGCGGCTTTTACATATACATCAAAGCGGTTCTTTTTAGTTTTGATTTGCATGCTTGGGGTTTTATCATTTAAAAATGGTGCGTAATCGGGGCGTTTAACTACAACACGTTTGCTGGCAAGGGGGTAGGCAAACTCGAGTAAATCATCGGCGTCGGTATCGCCACCTACTAATTCTTGGAATACGCGCATTTCTTTTTTAACCAGTGCTGATTTTTCACGGTGCGGAAACATAGGATCTAAATACACTACATCGGGCACGCTGTCACATTGAGCAAGTAAGGTATGGCTTGAGCCAAATATTAAGCTCATATTTTGCTGCATCCATGGGCCAATTTCACTATCGTTATAAGCACGTTGTAAACCGTCATATAACAGCGCGGCAACCACGGGGTGGCGCTCATGCAAAATCACTTTACAGCCTAGCGAGGCTAAAACAAAACCATCACGTCCAAGCCCTGCGGTTGCATCGAGTACCACTGGCGTTGCGCCCTTATTAAGACCAACGGCTTTAGCAATTGATTGCCCTTTACCACCACCAAATTTACGCCTATGTGCAACGGCACCAGTTACAAAGTCTACGTTAATTGCACCTAGTTTAGGCTCATCAGTTTTATATAGGCTTAGCCCTTTATCATCGTAATGCAAACTAAAGCCACGGCTTTGCTCCGCCCATTGAGCAAGCCCAAAGCGTGTTTCTAACTCATTTAAATAAGGTCGACACTCTTTAAACGCACACTGTATAACCACTTCACACTCCGATGATAAATTTCACCGCTATTATACCCAAACAGCAGCAATATACGAAGTTCGCAAGGTGTATAGTTTAAAACAACTCAATATCGTTATTTTCACTCTCAGATTCTGGCTGCGCTTGTTGTTTACTTAGTTGTGTTTGAGTAATTAAGTCATCACGCTGTTGAGTAGTTGTTTTTAGTTGGTGCTTAATAAAGGCTAAATCATTCGTGGTTGCAACCAGCTGCTGTGATGTATGGCTAAGCTGAGTTATTTGCTCATTGAGCTGCGAAGCTGGTAAGTCATTTTGTGTTTGCATTAACGATTGGAGTTGCTCGAGCTGCTCTGTAAGCTGGCTAATCGCATTCGTTTGCATGGCGTTTTGATTTTTAAGCTGGGCAACAATATCTTTAAAAGCAAGGGTGAGCTCATTGTCGCGCATTAGTCGATATTGGTGCTGCTGTATAGTAACTACTTTTTCGTTAGTTACTTCTAAAATATGCGGAAATAAATCTTTATAGCGACCATACAGTGATGGCGTATCTATTGGCATATTTTTAATTAACAGTGAAATATTAGGGTAATTAATAATAGTACTATGACCAATATCAACAAAGCGCTCTGCATTTTTATGCTGCATGAGTAGCTCTTGCTCTAATGGGCATACGCCCGTCTCTTGGCTATAAAACACTCCCTGGTTATTTTGCCAAAAAACAACCACGACATTAAGATGTAATGGCGTAAAAAAGCCTAAAAAGTATTCACTTAATAGTTCTAAATTATCAGCATGGTAGCTTTGACAAACAAAGCGCATAATGCGTCCCATGTCACCGGTTTCAATCATCGCCATTTCAGCTGTTTTATTGGCCTTTGCTATATCATACTGCAGTGCTGCGCATTGCTTGCGGTACTGATAAAGAATTTTAATACGTGCCATCAGCTCCTGTGCGTTAAAAGGCTTTAAAATGTAGTCTGCCCCGCCAACACTGAAGCCTTTAATACGTTCAGCCTGCCCTACTTTGGATGATAAAAACATTACCGGAATATCTGTTGTGGCTTTATTTTGTTTAATACTTTGGCAGACCTCATATCCAGACATTCCCGGCATTTCAACATCAAGTAAAATAATATCAGGGTTATACTTGTTTGCTTGTCTTATGCCATCTTCACCATTTTTGGCATGGAGCACTTTACAAAACCCAGCTAAAGACTCTTCAATAATATGGTGCATTAATTTATCGTCATCAATTGCCAGTATTAACTTTGCCATGCGTTAGTCCCTTTTAGTACTTTGTTCAAAGCATAGTACGCTATGTTGAAACTACTAAAATTTATTCAAAATATTCTTTAACAACACTGTGTTTTAGGTAATAAAAAAGCGCCACTGGGGCGCTTTTGTAATTATATTTTAATCCGCAAAGGTCAACAGACCCTAAGCGGCAATGCCACTGTGGCGTAGTAGTGCGTCTACACTTGGCTCACGACCACGGAAGTTTTTAAACAATGTCATCGGCTCTTCGCTGCCGCCTTTTTCAAGAATGTGCTGCATAAACGCTTGGCCTGTTTGTGGATTAAAAATCCCCTCTTCTTCAAATTTAGAATAGGCGTCTGCCGAAAGTACTTCAGCCCATTTGTACGAGTAATAACCTGCACTATAACCGCCCGCAAAAATATGACTAAAGCCATGCTGAAAACGATTAAACGCTGGCGGCTTAATGACTGAGGTACGACTGCGTACATCATCAAGCACAGCTTGAATGTTACATGGTTTGTCTGCCACGTAATCGTGGTGGATTTTAAAATCAAATAACGAGAACTCAAGTTGTCTTAACATTTGCATACCTGAGTTATAATTTTTAGCCGCAAGTAGTTTATCAAGCAACTCTTTAGGTAGTGGCTCACCGGTTTCGAAATGACCTGAGATAAAGCTAAGCGCTTCTTCCTCGTAACACCAGTTTTCTAAAAACTGACTTGGCAACTCAACGGCATCCCATGCCACACCATTAATACCGGCAACGGGGGCTGCATCTACTTGGGTAAGCATATGATGAATGCCGTGACCAAACTCATGAAACAGTGTGGTTACTTCATTATGGGTAAACAAAGCAGGCTTATCGCCAATCGCTTTATTAAAGTTACAGACTAGGTAAGCAACTGGTGTTTGTAGCTCGCCATTTGCGCGCACTTTTCGACCCATACAGTCATCCATCCACGCACCACCACGCTTGTGATCGCGCGCATACAAATCTAAGTAAAAACGACCACGTAAAGTGTTATTGCTATCGTAAATTTCAAAAAAGCGTACATCTTTATGGTAGCTCTCAAAATCAGCGACTTCTTTTACAGTAATGCCAAATAGGCGATTAACCGTTTCAAATAAGCCACTCAGTACTTTATTTGCTGGGAAGTACGGGCGAAGGACTTCATCTGAAATCGCGTACTTTTCTTGCTTTAGTTTTTCACTGTAATAACCAAAATCCCACGCCTGCAGTTCACTAATACCATGCTTTTGCTCTGCATATAGTTGCAGCTCTTTAAGTTCTTGCTCTGCTTGTGGTTTAGACTTAGCGGCTAAGTCTTCTAAAAATGAGAATACCTGCGCGGGTGATTCTGCCATTTTTGTAGCCAACGATTTTTCAGCGTAGTTATTAAAGCCAAGTAATTGTGCTAACTCATGACGCAGTGCCAACTCTTCACTCATGATCGCAGAGTTATCAAACTCTCCCGCATTAGGGCCTTGATCGGATGCACGGGTAGAAAACGCGGTGTATGTTTCTTTGCGAAGTTCACGATTATCTGCATAGGTCATAATCGGCAAATAAGAAGGGAAATCTAGGGTAAATACCCAGCCGTCTAAGTCTTTACTTTTTGCCGTATCGGCCGCTAATGCAAGCGCTGATTCTGGTAAACCAGCCAATTGGCTTTCATCGGTAATATGCTTATGCCATGCAAGCGTGGCATCCATCACATTATTACCAAATTTTGAGGCAAGCTCTGATAAACGCGCACTAATTTCACCGTAGCGTTTTTGTTGCTCAGGATTTAACGCAATACCTGAAAGCTTAAAGTCACGTAATGCGTTAGTAATGGTTTTTTGCTGGGCAGTAGTGAGTGTTTTAAATTCGTCACTGTTATAAAGTGCGTTATAAGCCTCATACAAACCTTGGTGCTGACCAACAAAAGTAGAATATTCAGAAATAAGCGGTAAACATTGCTCGTAGGCTTCGCGAAGTTCATCATTGTTCATTACTGAGTTCAAATGCGATACCGGTGAAAACAATCGCGATAGTTTATCGTCAGCTTCTTCAAGGGGTAATACTAAATCTTCCCATGTGTATGATTGCTTTGCTAATACATCATTAATTGCACTGCGACAGTGCTCAATACCTTTTTTTAGTGCCGGGACAACATGCTCAGGCTTTATTTTTGAAAAAGGCGGTAAACCTTCAAGCCCGATTAGGGGATTAGTATGTGCATTGGTCATAGTGATTCTCGGTTTATGCAAAATATAAAAATTTAAGTTGGGGCAAAATACGTAAATACAAGGGCAAACCTGCTTTACTAGTTAACGAGTGTGTATCTGTAAATGATCACCTAGCAGCTTGATCTGAAATAGCATATCTTTCGTTTGATGAAGGATGTTTGATAGATTTTAGCAGCCCCGAACAAGTGACTTGCTCATCGCATATGCTATCATCGGCACAGAAAAGTTAAATTAATATTTAGAGGATTAAACATGGCTCAGCATTTTGATTACATTGCAATTGGTGGCGGTAGTGGTGGTATTGCATCAGCTAACCGTGCAGCAATGCGTGGCGCAAAAGTAGCATTAATTGAAGCTAAACACATGGGTGGCACCTGCGTAAACGTAGGGTGTGTTCCTAAAAAAGTAATGTGGCATGGTGCTCAAGTTGCTGAAGCAATTAATCTTTATGCTCCTGATTACGGTTTTGATGTTGAAGTTAAAGGCTTTGACTGGTCAAAGTTAGTAGAAAGCCGTGAAGCCTATATTGGCCGTATTCACAAAGGCTATGATAATGGTTTAGCTAAAAATGGCGTAACTGTGATCAAAGGCTTTGCAAAGTTTGTGGATAGTAAAACTGTTGAAGTAGATGGCGAGCACTATACTGCCGATCACATTTTAGTCGCCGTAGGCGGACGCCCTACTATTCCTAATATTCCAGGTGCTGAACACGGTATTGATTCAAACGGCTTTTTTGAGCTGAACGAACAACCTAAGCGTGTTGCTGTTGTTGGTGCCGGTTATATTGCCGTAGAAATTGCAGGTGTACTGCACAGCCTAGGGACACAAACCCATTTATTTGTTCGTAAGAGCAAGCCGCTGCGCACCTTTGACCCATACATTATCGATACACTGGTTGATATTATGGCAAAAGAAGGCCCTACTCTGCACACTGAGTGTTCGCCAAAAGAGGTGGTAAAAGAGGCTGATGGTAGCTTAACTATTCATTTTGAAAACGGTTACAGCGAAAATGTTGATCAGGTTATTTGGGCGATTGGTCGTACACCTACAACCGATAAAATTAACCTTGCTGCAGCAGGCGTAGAAGTAAACGAAAGCGGCTATGTAAAAGTAGATGAATACCAAAACACCACGGCTAAAAATGTATACGCTGTGGGTGATATTATCGAAAATGGTATTGAGCTTACACCAGTTGCTGTAAAAGCGGGTCGTACTCTATCGGAGCGTTTATTCAATAAAGAATTGCCGAACGATTTGAAAATGGACTACAGCCTAGTACCAACCGTGGTATTTAGCCATCCTCCTATCGGCACCATTGGCTTAACTGAGCAAGAGGCGATTTCTCAGTACGGCGAAGAAAATGTAAAAGTATATAAATCAAGCTTTGCGGCTATGTACACCGCAGTTACTCAGCATCGCCAAGCATGTAACATGATGCTTGTGTGTGCAGGCGATGATGAAAAAGTTGTGGGCTTACACGGTATCGGTTTCACCCTTGATGAAATGATTCAGGGCTTTGCTGTCGCCATGAAAATGGGCGCGACTAAAGCCGATTTTGATGCGGTTGTAGCATTACACCCAACAGGGTCGGAAGAATTTGTTACCATGAGATAGGTTCGAGGTTCGAGGTTCGAGGTTCGAGGTTCGAGGTTCGAGGTTCGAGGTTTGAGGTTTGAGGTTTGAGGTTCGAGGTTCGAGGTTCGAGGTTCGAGAAATAAAAAAACCTTGTGGTTAACATCGCAAGGTTTTTTTATTTAGAAGTTAGGTGTTTTGCTCGAGACCCGCAGCCCGTCGCCCGCTAACCTTCGTATTTTAAGCTAAATGCTCTCGGGCTAAATACTCTAACGATTGCATTTCTTGTAAGCGACTAATACAGCGTTTAAATTCAAAGTTTAAATTGCCTTGTGTATAGAGCTCGGTAATCGGTTTTTCTGCAGAGATAATTAACGTTACATTACGCTCATAAAATTCATCTACCAACGCAATAAAACGCCTTGCTGCATCATCATTATTTTGTCCAAGCTGTTTTACGTTTGATAAAATAACTGTGTTATATAATCGGCTTATTTCCATGTAATCCACTTGGCTACGCGCGGTTTCACACAGTTCGCTAAATTCAAACATAACGATGCAATCAGACACCTTGCGGGTTTTGATCATCCGCCCTTCTATTTCAATTGGGGTGTCTACTTTACCGGCCTCAGGGGAGAGCTTATCAAAGTATTCAAATAGGTTTTTATCAGCTTGCTCATCAAGCGGGCTGTGAAAAATTTCTGCTTGTTCCAGTGTACGTAACCGGTAATCAACACCGGAATCTACATTAACTATTTCAGTATGCTTATTCACTAAGGCAATAGCCGGTAAAAAACGAGCGCGTTGTAAGCCATTGCGGTATAAATCATCAGGTATAATATTAGAGGTTGCAACCAACACAATACCACGAGCAAATAGCGCTTCCATTAAACCACCGAGCAGCATGGCATCGGTAATGTCTTGTACAAAAAACTCATCAAAACAAATTATGTCTGTTTCTGCTTTAAAAATATCGGCAACTGTTTCTAATGGGTTTGCTGTGTTGTTTAACTTTTTAAGCTCGTCGTGTACTCGGTGCATAAAGCGGTGAAAATGCACTCGCATTTTTCTATCGCTCGGTAAAGCTTCGTAAAAAGTATCAACAAGGTAAGTTTTACCACGGCCTACGCCACCCCAAAAGTATAAACCTTTAATGGGAGCTGGCTCTGCTTTATTAAAAAGCTTTGCAAAAAAGCCTTTAGATTGTGGTTTTGCTTGTGTTAAATCGTCGTATAAACGCTGTAAATGACGAACTGCATTTTCTTGTGCTGCGTCATGTACAAAGTCATCGCGTTGAAGGTCTTGCTGGTATGTTTGCCAAGGAGTCATATCTATTTACAGTTAAAACACAGTTTAATTTGTAAAGCATATTAACACGCATCAATACTCAGGGTATATTAGACTTAGTATGAATTATTATTGAACTAAATTTTTTTAGTTATTTTCGCATAGAGGTGAATTTATGGGTACATTTACATGGGTAGGTTTAGTGATAGTGGTTGCTATTGCTGCATTTTTCGTTGGTGCCTTTGTCACTAAAAAACAATTTAAACAAGATGAGTTAGAGCAACAAGCAGAGCAAGCTAAGCATTCGCTTGAGCAGTATCGTCAAGATGTTGCCGACCATTTAGCGAACACTGGTAAGTTAGTAAACAAAATGAAAGAAAACTACGACCAGTTATTAAGCCATGTTGAAGAAACCAATCAACTATTACTTGAAGACAGAAATAAAGCCCCTGCTGAACCGTTTTTCTCTAAAGAAACCACAGAGCAGTTACAAGCGTCATTAAAAGAGCGTAGTTCAGATCGCTCAAACGCCGATGCTCAACCAGCTGATTATGTGTCGGGTAAATCAGGATTATTTGCTGGTGATGTGAATACTTCTAAAGCATCTTGATGAACTTTTTTTTGACCCCATAGTCTTTAGATATAACAGCTTTGTTGTTTTATCTTACTGATATACTTTTTTGAGGCTGCTTATTGCAGCCTTTTGCTTTTTAAGTGGAGTAAACCCTGACTATGAAAATGAAATTATCACTTATCAGTGCTGCTATTTTATCTACTAGCTTATTACTAAGTCCAACCGCCTCGTTTGCTAAATTGCCGGTTGCCGTTAATGGTCAACAATTACCAACACTTGCCCCTATGCTTGAGCAAATTACCCCAGGTGTAGTGAGTATTCAGGTTTCAGGCTCTAAAGAGGTTCGCCGACGCGGTGACCCGCTCGATTTCTTTTTTGGCAACCCGCAGCCACGTAGCCAAAAGCGCCAGTTTAGTGGTTTAGGCTCAGGAGTTATTATTGATGCTGACAAAGGTTATGTCGTTACTAACAACCATGTAGTGCAAGACGCTGAAAAAATGGTGGTCACCCTTGAAGATGGCCGCGAATATGAAGCAACAAAAATTGGTAGCGATAAAGAGTCTGATATTGCGCTACTACAAATAGACGCAGATGAATTAACCGCAGTAAAGCTAGCTAACTCAGATGACTTACGTGTCGGTGATTTTGCTGTAGCTATTGGTAACCCTTTTGGTTTAAGCCACACGGTTACCTCAGGTATTGTTAGCGCATTAGGCCGCAGTGGCTTAAATATTGAAGGCTACGAAGATTTCATTCAAACCGATGCCGCGATAAACCAAGGCAACTCAGGTGGGGCTTTAGTTAATTTAAACGGTGAGCTGATTGGTATTAATACCGCTATTTTAGGTGCATCAGGCGGAAATGTGGGGATTGGCTTTGCTATTCCGTCAAATATGATGAAAAACCTTGTTGATCAAATTGTAGAGCATGGTGAAGTACGCCGTGGTTCGTTAGGTATTTCAGGCCGCCCTCTTGATGCAGGTCTTGCTAAAGCACAGCAGCTTGATGTTAAACAAGGGGCTTATGTTATGCAGGTAATGGATGACACCGCAGCCAGCAAAGCGGGAATTAAAGCAGGCGATGTAATTATTAGCATTAACGGCAGTGAAATTAGCGGATTCCATGAGCTACGCAGTAAAATTGCCACCTTAGGTGAAGGCCGCGAAGTACAGTTGGGGATTTACCGTGACGGTAAAGTTAAAAATGTGGAAGTAACCCTTGATGGTGCATCAGGCATTACCGCTGCGGGCGAAGAGTTACACCCAGCATTCCAAGGTGCAACGCTTGAAAACGTGAAGAAGAACAAAATGAAAGGGATTGAGGTGACCTCTGTCGATCCTCGTTCGCCATCAGCACGAGTAGGCCTTGAAGAAGGCGATGTTATTGTGCAAGTAAACCGTCAACGAGTAGAAAGCATTCGCGACATGAACAAAATTATCGAAGATATTCAAGGTAATATTGTGTTAGGTGTGAAACGCGGACGTGAATCTATTTTTGTATTAATTCAGTAATAATACAATAAAAGTAACAGCGGCACTTGCCGCTGTTATTTTTTTTGTGCCATCATAAAGGGATTGCTCACTAACAATAAGAATACCGTGCTAAAACTTCTAAAATTTGTACTTCCTCCTCTATTTGCCGGTTTAGGCATTGCTTTTTTAGTGGTTTTTTTTAGCCCTAACATGCGCACTGCATTGCTACCTAACGTGCCGCTACCCAGTGCAATGACTGCAAGTCATTTGAGCTTTTCTGACGCAGTTAAGCGCGCAGCGCCATCGGTTGTCACCATTTTTTCAGAAAGCATTTCTAAAGAGCCACGCTATAAACGCCAAAATACGGTGCAAGAGCTTGGTTCTGGGGTGATCATGTCACCTGACGGTTATATTTTGACTAATTACCATGTGATCAATAATGCCGATCAAATACTGGTTATTCTTACTGACGGCAGACGTTTTTTTGATGTGCAACTCATTGGATTTGATACTATTACCGACTTAGCATTATTAAAAATAAATGCCAATCACCTGCCCGTTATACCCGTTAATGATAACTACAGTTCGAGTGTAGGCGATTTAGTGTTAGCCATCGGAAACCCACTTAACTTAGGGCAAACCATTACTCAGGGGATCATTAGCGCCACCGGTAAACAAAAAATTACCGATAGTCCTTACAATAACTTACTGCAAATGGACGCTGCTATTAACGTAGGTAACTCTGGTGGTGCACTGGTAAATTCTAATGGCGATTTAGTAGGGATCACCTCTGCCCAGTTTAAAACCCGTGAAAACTTAAATATACAAGGGATCTTTTTTGCGGTGCCTTACACCTTGGCAAAAGAGGTAATGGGTAAGCTTATACGCCATGGTCGTGTTGTACGCGGCTATTTGGGCTTTGAAGGCACAGCGGTAGACAGTACAGGCAAAGAGGTCAATGATAGCTTAACGCCTGTTGCAGGCATGCGTATTACCAACCTAGACCCTTTAGGTCCTGCATGGCAGGCGGGTATAGAAGAGCAAGATATTGTGATTAAAATTGCTGGGCTTTCAGTGGCTAATCCACAAAATGTATTGAAAAAAATAGGCAGTACCGAACCGGGGAAAGAAATTGAATTTGAGCTTTACCGTAACGGTGAAATACAAAAAATAATGGTGAAAGTAGCAGAGCTTGAAACCAAGCTATAAAGCGCTTATTTATACTTTGGCATTAGACATAAAAAACGCGATAGATTATCGCGTTTTTATGTAACCTGAACTCTGGTTAAGAGATTTACTAACGTATTGAATCAAAAAATGATATTTATGTTTATTTTTCTCTAGCCAGAGATTTCCAGTGAAAACAAGGCGAAATTACGCGTCAATAGCTAGCCTATTGCAAGTAAATTCAACGCAGTTAGCGCTGAAAATAGCTGCTTGAGATAGATTTATTATCCAGAGTTCAGGTTACGTATTAGTATAACTAATTGCTTCTGCGCTTGATGTTGGCACCCAAAGCACTAAGCTTATCTTCAATACGCTGATAGCCTCTATCTACATGATAAATACGATCAACAACCGTTTCGCCTTGAGCCACAATCCCCGTCAGAATAAGGCTCGCTGATGCGCGTAAATCGGTTGCCATTACTTGCGCACCCGATAAGCTTTTTGTTTCACCACAAAAGGCCGTATTGCCTTCTAAGCGAATATTAGCGCCCATACGTTGTAGCTCAGGCACATGCATAAAACGATTTTCAAAAATAGTTTCGGTAATCGTCGCACTACCATTAGCCACCACATTTAATGCGGTAAACTGCGCTTGCATATCGGTTGGAAAACCAGGATGAGGCATAGTTTTAATATTCACCGCTTTAAGCTCTCGGCCTCGCATGTCTAAATAAATACTGTCATCGTGCACTTCTAATAACGCATTGGTTGCACGTAGTTTTTCTATTACTGGCTCAAGTGAATGAAAGTCGGTCATTTTACACAGAACTTCGCCGCCAGCCATCGCTGCAGCCACTAAAAAGGTACCTGTTTCAATACGATCCGGTAATATGCGGTGTTCACAACCTGATAAACGCTCAACCCCTTCAATCTCAATACGGCTTGAGCCCGCACCACTGATTTTAGCCCCCATAGCAATTAAGCAATTGGCTAAGTCGATAATTTCTGGCTCGCGGGCAGCATTTTCTAGTACTGTTTTACCCTCGGCGAGCGTTGCCGCCATCAGTAAGTTTTCAGTAGCACCTACGCTGATCATTTCCATGAAAACTTCAGCGCCTTTTAAGCGACCATCTACTTTGGCATTAATATAACCGTTTTCAACGGTTATTTGAGCGCCCATACGCTCTAAGCCTTGAATATGAATATCAACCGGGCGCGCACCAATAGCACAGCCACCAGGTAAGGATACTTGTGCCTCACCAAATCGAGCGACTAAAGGGCCAAGTGCAAGCACTGACGCACGCATTTGCTTTACTAAGTCATAAGGCGCTAACGTGCTATTTACCGTTGCACCATCAATAATGAGTGAATCGCCCTGCCACTGAACATCAGCGCCTAACGTTTTTAATAAGGCTTCGGTCGTGATGATATCGCGAAGATGTGGTACGTTAGTAAAAGTACTTTTGCCATCAGCTAATAAAGCTGCAAATAGAATCGGAAGAGCTGCGTTTTTAGCGCCAGAAATAGTTACTTCACCAGCGAGTGAAGTGCCACCTTGAATTACAAATTGATCCATCTAAGGGGCCTTATTTATTGCGGTAAAATGAATTTTTGCTCACGTTTCCACTCTGTCGGAGTAAAAGCGCGGATAGAAACAGCATGAATGGTACCGTCTGAAATAGTGTTCATTAATGGCCCATATACTAGCTGTTGCTTTTTAACACGACTTAATCCGTCAAAGCATTCACCGACAGCGATTACTTCATAATGACTGCCATTGGCTTTTACATGTACTTCAGCTAACTGAAGTTCGTCGCGTAATAATGTTTCGACTTGACTCGTTTCCATAACTCTCACTCAAATAGGGTTGTAACCTGGCCTAACTGCATAAGGTTTTGCAGTTGTTCAGGTGGGTTTTGCAATTCAAGGCGAATGCCTTGTTGCTTAAATTCTGTAAAAGAGTGAATTAACCAAGCTAAGCCGGCTGTGTCAACCCTTGTCACCTCACTTAGGTCAAAATAAAGGGTTTTATGCTCAGTTTGTCGCTTGGTATTCAGAAGCCGTTCATTGCCAATTGAATTATGAGTCAATTCACCACTGACTCGTAGATGCTGTTCATCGACTTGGCTGATTGCCAATTTAGTCATTTGTGTCACTGCCTCTAAACTGAACCGGTAACTTACTTTTTTGCTCTAACAGGTCGCTAACGTGGTCAATACCTTGTTGGCGTAAAATGCCCTGAAGCTCACTTTGTTTTGCATCAAGTAAGCTAATGCCTTCAGCAATCATATCGTAAGCGCGCCATTCGCCACTTCTATCTTCACGTACTTTAAAATCAATTTTAATATCAGGCTTACCGGCTTCTACAATTTTGGTTTTTACCACCACCACATCTTTGCCTTTAAAAGGCTGCTCGGCAGCAAATTCAACTTGTTGATTAGTATACTGGGTAAAAACGCCAGCATAAGTGGCAACAAGGTACTCTCTAAACGCGCCAATAAAACGCTGAATATCTTCAATTGCTTTTGCTTTTTCTGCTTTGTCGGTAATGGCGCGTACCTTAGATACTTCGCTACCTAACACTCTCAGTGCAGCATATTTGTAGTCAATGTACGGCATCAGTTCTTCTTCAACGATGACCCGTAAATGCTCTTTGTTAGTGGTTATTAACGGCTGGTCTTTGGTAATACGCTCAAAGGTATTATCAGCAACCTGACGTACCATTTTATTAGGATCAGTCAATTTCACTTCACCGGCATGTACACTTTGTACTAGCGTGACAGTTACTAATGCGATACTTGCTAAAAATGTTTTCAACATAATAATTACTCACTACCTTGGTTGAATAAAAACTGGCCTATTAATTCTTCTAGTACCAATGCTGACTTGGTATCTGTAATAGAATCGCCGTTGGCTAATGCTTTACTTTGAACACCAAATAAATCGTCAATGGCTTGATCTTGTTCGCTGTTCGCTACATCTTCGCCTAAGCATCGCTGTTTAGCTGAATCTGATGCGATCACAGGGTTAATCCCTAAGTATTGCTCACCTAAAATACCCGAGGTTAAAATTGAGATAGAACTGGTATCTGAAAAACGACATAAATACTGCGCATCAATACTCATATTTACTACTGGTAAAAACTCTTGTGGGTGTACATAAATTGATTCTACACGACCAATAACAACGCCGCCCACCTTAATGGGTGCACGTGTTTTTAATGATCCTATATTTTCAAATTTGGCGTTCAATGTGTAGGTTTCACCTGAGCCGCTAATACCCGAATTAGCCACTTTGAGCGCCAGCATTGAAAATGCCAAAATGCCCAATGCTACAAAAAAACCAACTAAAATTTCTAATTTCCGTGAATTCATTATTTAATACCCTATTAGCTGGTAAACATTACCGCTGTCAAAATAAAGTCAAAACCTAATACCGCTAGTGATGAGTGCACCACTGTCTCTGTTGTTGCCTTGCTGATCCCCTCTGATGTGGGAACACAGTCATACCCTTTGTAAAGCGCAATCCAGGTAACAACAATCGCAAATACGATACTTTTAATTAAACCGTTTAGTATGTCTTTTTCAAACGACACCTGAGATTGCATAATTGACCAGAAACTTCCCGTATCAACGCCTAGCCAATCAACCCCCACTAAATGAGCACCAATAATAGCTACAGCAGAAAAAATAAGTGCCAACATTGGCATACTAATCAAACCAGCCCAAAACCGCGGCGCTATAATTCGTCTAAGCGGGTCAATGGCCATCATCTCAAGCGATGATAACTGTTCGGTGGCTTTCATTAAGCCAATTTCAGCGGTTAACGCACTGCCTGCCCTACCGGCAAATAATAATGCGGTTACTACTGGCCCAAGTTCACGCAATAAACTGAGTGCCACTAAAGGGCCTAGGCTGTCTTCAGCGCCATAATCAACTAAAACAGTATAGCCTTGCAGGGCTAATACCATGCCGATAAACAATCCTGACACAACAATGATCAATAATGACTGTGAGCCAACCATATATAATTGGCGCACGAGTAAAGGTGTGCCTTTTTTAAAATTGGGTACATGCCATAACGCACTTGCCAGCATTTGGGTTGAACGCCCCAGTGCAGCAAATCGGCCCAGCGTTTTGTGGCCTATTTTTTGTAGTAAATCCAACATTACTGCTGCTCTCCTAACAGTTCATCTGCATAGGTTTGTGCTGGATAATGAAATGGCACTGGACCATCTGATAACCCTTTTAAAAACTGTTGAACAAGTGGTGATTCGTGCTCTCGCATCTGCTCTGGTGTACCACTGCCAATAACGCCTTGATCAGCAATAATAATAACGTGGTCGGCAATACTCATTACTTCTGTCACATCGTGCGTGACAATTAAAGAAGATAAGCCAAGTACTTCGTTTAAAGATTTGATCAGCTTAACTAAAACCCCCATTGAAATAGGGTCTTGTCCTGCAAAAGGCTCATCATACATAATAAGTTCAGGATCAAGCGCTATAGAGCGAGCCAAAGCTGCACGACGTGCCATACCGCCAGATAACTCTGAAGGCATTAAATCTTTAGCACCACGTAAGCCAACAGCTTGTAGTTTCATTAATACCACTAAACGGATTAAATCTTCACTGAGTTGCGTGTGCTCTCGAATGGGGAATGCAATGTTATCGAACACCGACATATCAGTAAATAAGGCACCGCTTTGAAATAACATACTCATGCGTTTACGTGCCGCGTAGAGTTCTTTGCGCGACATTGCGACAATGCTGTCGTTTTTAAATAAAATATCACCGGAGTCTGGTTTAAGCTGGCCACCTATTAGGCGTAGCATCGTGGTTTTGCCAATTCCGCTTGGCCCCATAATGGCAGTAATTTTACCCTCAGGTACGTCAAAGCTCATATTTTTATATATGACCCTATCGCCTCTAGAAAAGGTAACATCCTTGACTTCAACTATTGATTGCGACAAGTCGCTCTCCATAACAATACTCTCTCATATTTCTATTTTAAGGGTTTTTTAACCAATATGGAAAAAACAATTCGTAAGATTTTGTAATAGTGTCGCAAAAACAGTTATAAGATTGATTCAAGCAGCCTTAACTTTGGCTTAAAATTTCATATAAAAAGCGACAAAGAATTCTTAAAATAACCGCCTAATGTATTACACCTTATTCTTTTATTTATACTTTTATGGTGGCTTTTGTTACTATTCGCGCTATCTGAATTTACATTAATTGGCTTATCACAATGGTTACCTCGTTTGTCATTTTAATTCTTGGTTTTGCGGCTCTCGTATGGAGTGCAGACAGGTTTGTTTATGGTGCAGCAGCACTGGCTAAAAACTTTGGCGTGCCAACGCTAATTGTAGGTTTAACCGTGGTAGCTATGGGCTCTTCAGCGCCTGAAATGATGGTATCGGCTTCAGCAGCTTTGGCAAATAAAACCGATACTGCCGTGGGTAATGCAGTTGGTTCAAACATCACTAACATCTTATTAGTTTTAGGTATTACCGCCCTTTTAAGACCCTTATCAGTATCTTCAAGTACGTTAAAACGTGAAATTCCACTGGTACTGCTGGTCTCCATTGCAACTTGGTATATTTTTTCAGATAACTATTTTTCATTTTTTGAAGGTGCAGCCTTATTATTTGGCTTTGTTGTTTTTATTGGCGGACTTATTTTTGTCTCACTGCGAGCTAAAAACCAAGACGATCCGTTTGTGAGCGAAGCCTGTGACGAAGTACCTGACAACGTACCAACCAAAAAAGCTGTTTTTTGGCTGGTAGTGGGTATGATTTTACTGCCGGTTAGTTCACACTTTTTAGTTGGCTCAGCCGTTGATATCGCAAAATATTTTGGCTTAAGTGACTTAGTGATTGGTTTGACCATTATTGCTATAGGCACCAGCTTACCTGAACTTGCAGCTTCAATTGCAGGTGTACTTAAAAATGAAGATGACTTAGCGCTGGGTAACATAGTTGGTTCGAATATTTTTAATATTTTAGCGGTATTACCGCTGGCAGGATTAATTAATCCATCGGTTATCGATACTTCGGTTGCTAACCGTGATGTTATTATTATGATTGGCGCAACCTTGGCGCTAATTGCTATGTCATTGAACTTTAGAGGTCAAAGACGTATCAATAGAATAGAAGGTGGCTTGCTCATCGTCGCATTTATGATTTACCAAGGTTATATTTTTAGTCAAGTAGGATAGCCCATGTCAACGCTAAACTTTATTCAACAAGGGTTACGTGTTCTAGAGATTGAACGCCAAGCACTCAGCGATATTACACAATACGTTAATGAAAGCTTTAACCAAGCCTGTCAATTAATGTATGACTGCTCAGGTCGTATTATTGTTATTGGCATGGGTAAATCAGGCCATATTGGTAACAAAATAGCCGCCACCCTTGCCAGTACCGGCAGCCCCGCATTTTTTGTTCACCCGGGTGAAGCAAGCCATGGTGATTTAGGAATGATCACAGTAAATGACGTGGTTATCCTCATTTCAAACTCTGGTGAAACCAGCGAAGTACTTAATATTATTCCAGTATTAAAGCGCATTGGTGCCAAAATGATTGCCATGACAGGCAACCAAGGCTCAACCATGGCAACATTGGCAAATGTGCATGTGTGTATTAAAGTTGAACAAGAAGCCTGCTCATTGGGCTTAGCACCTACTGCAAGTACCACTGCCACACTCGCTATGGGTGATGCCATGGCGGTGGCATTATTAGAAGCACGCGGCTTTACTGCTGATGATTTTGCACTATCGCACCCTGGTGGTAGCTTAGGCAAGCGATTACTCTTAACTCTTAAAGATGTTATGCACAGTGGTGCTGATACGCCTATCATTAACGAGACGCAAACGATTAAAGATGCCTTAATTGAAATGTCGGCCAAAGGACTCGGCATGACCGCTATTGTTGATAGTGACCAGCAATTATCAGGCCTGTTTACCGATGGCGATTTACGCCGTATTTTAGAGCAACGTATTGACATTCATAGCACTGAAATTAATGTTGTGATGACCAAGTCGTGTACTACAGCCACCCAAGAGATGCTCGCGGCTGAAGCGTTAAATATTATGGAACAAAAACGTATTAATGGTTTAATTGTAATTAATGAGCATAATCAACCGATTGGCGCACTAAATATGCAAGACTTACTTAAAGCGGGAGTGCTATAAATGCAATTTGAAGATCTCTATCAACCGCTAAGTGATGATGCAAAGGCGCGCGCAAAAAAAGTAAAGCTATTAATTTGTGATATTGATGGTGTATTTTCTGATGGCCGTATTTACCTTGGAAACCAAGGTGAAGAACTCAAAGCATTTAACACCAAAGACGGATTTGGTATCAAAGCCCTGATTAACAGCGGTTTTGAAGTCGCCGTAATCACTGGGCGCCATTCTCATATAGTGCAGCAACGTATGAGCAGTTTAACCGTACAACATATATATCAAGGCCAAGAAGACAAGCTTATAGCCTATCAAGAATTAAAACAAAAATTAGCGCTTAGCGATGAGCAAATTGCTTATATAGGTGATGATGGCCCAGACATGCCAGTAATGGAGCAAGTCGGTTTTGCGGTTGCCGTAAACGATGCTCATCCACTTATTAAACGTTTATCACATTATGTAACCCAACTGCCCGGCGGTTTTGGTGCGGTAAGAGAGCTAACAGACTTACTTATGCTCGAAAATAACAAGCCACTAACTAGCCAAGGAACGAGTTCATGAATGTAGCGCGCATTATACTGAGCGTTTTATTCATAAGCTGTATGGTTTGGCTCTGGTATCCTTATTTTACTAAGGTTGATATTACTGCAAGCGAAGAAACACAAGTTATTGCTAAGCCTGATTATACCGCTATTGAGCTAAAACAAACAGCTTATAATGAACAGGGTAAAGTGAGCCATAAGGTAACTGCGGTAAAAATGGAGTTGTATCAACAACTCGGTTTTACCTTTTTTGAAAAGCCTATATTCACTTTATACAACGAGCAGCAAACATGGCGTATTAACGCCGATGAAGCCACCCTCTACGACGACCGTCAACTGGTGTTAGAGGGTAATGTAACCGCTCAAAACTTAGTAGATAACGCCATGATCGATACGATCACCGCCCAGACCATCAATGTTGATATAAAACTATTAACCATGCAATCACAGCAGCCTGTCGTTATTACAGGACCTAATTTAAAAATCACAGGTAAAGGCCTTGAGGCCGATTTAAAAACCGAGGTGATTAAACTTATTAACCATACGCGAACCCTATATTATGACCAATAACCTATTTAAAATTTTAATTGTTCCCTCACTATTAATTGCTTTTAACAGTAATGGCGCTGAACCTGCTGAAGCCCCCGCTGCTAATCAAATTTCAATTAGTGCAGATAAGCAAGAAGGTCAATTAAAAGAAAACGTAGGCATTTTTGAGAAAAATGTTGAAATTATTCATGGTAATCGCCGTATCACAGCTGACCGTTTAGAAGTGCACAAACGCGATGACCTAGGCGATAACAAACAGTTATTAATTGCCACAGGCAGCCCTGCATATTTTGAAGAAACACAAGCTGATGGCACCATAATGAGTGCCAGTGCTAATGAAGTGCGTTACGATGTGTCGCTGCGTTTTTTAACCTTAATCGGCGATGCAAGCATTGCTCAAGCAGGTCAAAAAATAACAGCTAAAAGTATCACTTACGATATCGAGCAGCAGTTAATTAGCGCAGAAAAAGACGAAAACTCAACAGACCGTGTACACACTATTTTAGTCCCTGTTGAAAATAAAAAAGAAGATGATAAAGGCCAACCATGAGCACATTAAAAGCAGAGCTATTAGCTAAAAGCTACAAAGGTCGTGAAGTTGTAAAAAACGTTGGCCTAGAGGTTGAAGCTGGCAGTATTGTGGGGTTACTTGGCCCTAATGGTGCAGGTAAAACCACCACTTTTTATATGATTGTAGGCCTTGTCCCTAGCGATAAAGGCAAAATATCAATTGATGATAAAGATATTACTTTATTACCGATGCACAGCCGGGCGCGTTTAGGGATTGGTTATTTACCGCAGGAGTCGTCTATTTTTAGAAAGCTGACTGTTTATCAAAACTTAATGGCTATCTTAGAAACACGTAAAGAATTAAATAAACAACAACGCGAAGATACCTTAAATAATTTACTTGATGAATTTAGCATTCAGCATATCCGCGACAGCCAAGGTATGGCCTTATCAGGTGGTGAACGTCGCCGCGTTGAAATTGCTCGCGCGTTAGCAGCAAACCCTAAATTTATCCTTTTAGACGAACCCTTTGCGGGGGTTGATCCTATCTCAGTATTAGATATTAAAAAGATTATAGAGCATCTTAAAAACCGTGGCATTGGCGTACTTATTACAGACCATAACGTGCGCGAAACACTTGATGTTTGTGAAAAAGCCTACATAGTTTCTCATGGGGAGTTAATTGCATCAGGCACTCCTGAATACGTATTAAACGATAAAACAGTACGCGATGTTTATTTGGGCGAGCAGTTCAAGCTCTAATATGTGTGTTATTCCACTAAGCATCTGCTAAGATTAATCATACTAATTTAAAAGGATTGTTAGAGATACATGAGGCAATCATTACAGCTGCGCATGGGCCAGCAACTTACAATGACTCCACAGTTGCAACAAGCAATTCGCTTATTGCAACTCAGTACATTGGATCTCCAGCAAGAAAT
Source organism: Pseudoalteromonas sp. MQS005 (assembly GCF_001661605.1). Taxonomy (NCBI): domain Bacteria; kingdom Pseudomonadati; phylum Pseudomonadota; class Gammaproteobacteria; order Alteromonadales; family Pseudoalteromonadaceae; genus Pseudoalteromonas; species Pseudoalteromonas sp. MQS005. The sequence continues at coordinate 20,066 of NZ_LYRQ01000020.1, forward strand.
TCAAGAAGCGCTCGATAGCAACCCCTTGCTTGAAGTTGAAGAACACGATTACAGCGAAGACACTGCAGGTAAAAACGAACAAAAAGCCGATAACGATGACTTAACGCTAAGTGCCTCAGCTGACGATAAACCTAGCGAGTATGAGCAAGACAGCGGCGAAGCAATGACCAAAGACACCATTAGCGATGATATGGCTATGGATGTTACTTGGGATGAATATATGAGCGCAGCGCCTGCCTCTTCATCGGGCCCAATGCCAGAAGATGAATCTATTTATCAAGGCTCTTCGACTGAAACGCTGCATGAGTATTTAATGTGGCAACTTCAATTGACGCCGTTTAGCCCTACCGATGAAGCGATAGCTATTGCAATTGTAGAAGCTGTGGACGACTCAGGGATTCTAACCCTTAGCTGTGAAGAAATATTAGAAAGCTTTAACCAAGAAAACGACGGCGAAGATGAAGTTGAACTTGACGAAATAGAAGCGGTACTAAAGCGTATTCAACTATTTGATCCAGTGGGAATAGCCGCGCGTAGTTTACAAGAGTGCTTGTGTATTCAGCTAAATCAATTTGATAAAGACACACCTTTTTTAAACGAAACAAAAATGATCTTAACCGATCATATTGATTTACTTGCTGCACGTGACTATCGCACGTTGATGAAAAAAACAAAGCTTAAAGAAGATGAGCTTAAAGAAATCATGACGTTGATTCATACGCTCAGCCCAAAACCGGCAGACACTATTGTTAGAGAAGAGTCTGAATACGTTATTCCTGATGTGTCGGTTAAAAAAGTTAAAGGTCGTTGGGTAGTTGAATTAAACCCAGATAGCATGCCTAAGATCAGAGTAAATAGCCAATATGCAGCTATGTCGCGTACGGTTAAATCAAGTGGTGATAGCCAGTTTATTCGCTCGCACTTACAAGAGGCTAAATGGTTTATAAAAAGCTTAGAAAGTAGAAATGACACGCTACTTAAAGTAACCAACTGTATTGTGCAGCAGCAACAGGCCTTTTTTGAACACGGTCCTGAGGCTATGAAGCCTATGGTGCTTAACGATGTGGCTGAAATGGTGGAAATGCACGAGTCGACTATATCGCGTGTTACTACGCAAAAATACATGCATACACCACGTGGCATTTTTGAGCTTAAATATTTCTTTTCAAGCCATGTAAGTACTGAAAATGGTGGCGAATGTTCATCAACAGCAATACGTGCATTAATTAAAAAATTAATCGCTGCAGAAAACTCAGCTAAACCATTGAGTGATAGTAAAATTGCAGATATATTGGCAGAGCAAGGAATTAAAGTAGCGAGGAGAACCATTGCAAAATATCGCGAATCTCTAGCTATTCCCCCGTCTAATCAACGTAAAAGTTTGATTTAAGGCGTACAACAAAGAGGAAAATGTTTATGCAACTGAATTTAACTGGTCGCCATGTAGATATTACCGACTCGCTTAGAGACTACGTAAATAGTAAATTTTCGAAGTTACAGAGGCACACTGATCACATAACGAATGTGCACGTTATTCTCGATGTAGAAAAACTAAACCAAAAAGCTGAAGCAACCGTTCATGTTAGTGGCGCTGAGATTTTTGCCTCTACTGAGCATCAAGATATGTATGCCGCTATAGACTCGCTCATTGACAAGCTAGATCGTCAAGTAATTAAACACAAAGAGAAACTTGCTCGACACTAACACTATGAAACTAAGCTCACTTATCTGTCAGGACTGCAGTAAAGCTGCGGTCCTTTTTAATAGTAAAAAAAGAATTTTAGAATTTATCAGTGAATTGGCTCACAATAAGCTGCCCTATTTAACACAACAAGATATTCTTAATGCATTAACTGCAAGAGAAAAGCTTGGAAGTACAGGCATTGGTCGAGGCATTGCTATTCCACATGGTCGCATGAGTGGTGCTCAAGAGCCCCTTGCTTTGATTTTAGTGAGCGAAACAGCTATTAATTTTGATGCGATTGATAACCGACCGGTTGACATTTTTGTCGCGTTAATTGTTCCCGATGGCGATAATCAGCAGCATTTGAAGACGCTAGCCACGATTGCTGATAAGCTCAATGATAAAGAATTTTGTAAACAGTTACGCGCCGCCAAATCGGATAGCGAACTGTATCAGGTTATCGTCAGTCAATCGTAGTAATAAAGAAAGGTGATAAATGGAATTAATAATTATAAGCGGTCGTTCAGGCTCAGGTAAATCTGTGGCGTTACGCGTTGTGGAAGACTTAGGTTATTATTGTGTAGACAATATTCCACTTAATTTATTACCATCATTAGTGCGCAGTGTTTCCGACAGTTATAATAAAATTGCCGTGAGTGTTGATGTACGTAACCTACCTAAAGAGCAACAGCAGTTTAATGAAATCATTGAATATTTACCTGGTTTTACTAAACCAACGGTATTTTATTTAGACAGTGACGATCAAACATTAATAAAACGTTTTTCAGAAACGCGACGTCTCCACCCTTTATCTATTGATTCTTTGCCGCTTGATTTAGCCATAAAAAAAGAAAAACAACTACTTGATGTATTGATTAACCGTGCTGATTATATGATTGATACCACGGATTTAAGTGTGCATCAGCTTGCTGAGTCTATTCGTGAAAAAATACTCGGAAAAAAAGATAAACAACTGATCATTACCTTTGAGTCATTTGGTTTTAAACACGGCATCCCTAAAGAAGCAGATTACGTATTCGATGCCCGCTTTTTACCAAACCCGCATTGGGAGCCTGAACTTAAGCCACTTACAGGGCTGGACCAACCAGTAAAAGACTACCTAGCAAGTCACAGTATAGTGCAAAAATTTACATGGCAAATTCAAACATTTGTGCAAACATGGCTGCCGCATTTAGAACGAAATAACCGCAGCTACTTAACCATTGCAATTGGCTGTACTGGTGGGCAACACCGCTCTGTTTATTTAGCGCAAACCATTGGTGAAAGCTTTGCAATGAGCCATCCTAATGTAAAAATTCGCCACCGAGAACAAGAATAAAGCTTGCGAGAAGATGTCATGCGCTTAGAAAATACATTTTTAATAAAAAACAAATTAGGATTACACGCTAGAGCGGCGACAGTATTAGCTCAGCTTTCTGTGCAATTTGATGCCACAATCACTTTATTTCAAGATGACAAACAAGCCGCTGGCGATAGCGTGCTGGCACTTATGTTACTCGAAAGCAGCCAAGGCAAAGAAGTTAAGGTGGTATGCGAAGGCCCCGACGCTGAGCCTGCACTTAGCGCAATAGGTGAGCTCATCGACCAACGATTTAATGAGCAAGAATAAAAAAGTTCATTATTAACTCATCATCCTAAGCTTAGGTTAATAGTGGTTGAGTTAGTTTGCTCACATAAAGTAAGATAAACTAAAATTGAATAGCATTTATACCCTTCCAGCATGTAATACAATTTAATTAAGGACGCCAATGCCTGAAGCTTTAGAACAAGATATTCCACTACAACAACTAAAACAGGTGACTAAGTCACTAAATAGTGGTCAATTTGTTCAAGTTAGACGCATGCTGGCAAAAACGGCGCCTTGTGATACCGCACTTCTTTTAGAATCATCCCCGCATAAAATTCGCCGTATGCTCTGGCAGCTTGTTGATCCTGATGTACAAGGTGATGTGCTTGAAGAGCTTTCTGAAGATGTACGTTTGGGCATTATTGCGCAAATGGCACCCGAGCACATTGCTGCTGCAACCGAAGACATGGGTCATGATGACTTAGGGGAAGTACTACGTAGCCTACCTGACACTGTTTATAAAGACGTTGTTAGCGCTATGGATATTCAAGATAGAGAACGTGCAACGCAGGCTTTATCGTATCAAGAGCGCTCTGCTGGCGCATTGATGAATATAGATACCGTTACTATTCGCCCCGATGTGACTCTAGATGTGGTACTGCGTTATATTCGCTTACGCGGCGAATTACCTGAGGGTACAGATGACTTATATGTGGTTGATGAAAATAACTGCTTTTTAGGCGCCCTATCGCTGAGCACTTTATTAACCAACCCCCCTGAAAAAATTGTTCATGATTTAATGGATGAAGACTGTGAGTCTATTCCTATTTCAATGGATGAGAGCGAAGTTGCACAATTGTTTGAGCGTCATAACTGGATATCGGCACCGGTTGTTGATGACAACGCACACTTGCTTGGGCGGATCACCATTGATGATATCGTTGATGTTATTCGTGAAGACGCTGAGCACAGTTTACTGGGTTTAGCGGGTTTAGATGATGAAGAAGATACCTTTGCACCTGTGTTGAAAAGCTCTAAAAAGCGCTCAATTTGGCTGGGAGTAAACTTACTAACTGCATTGCTAGCTGCAATTGTGGCGAGCTTTTTTGAAAACACCTTAGCTATATTACCAATTCTTGCTGTGCTCAATGGTATTGTCCCGTCAATGGGTGGGGTTGCAGGCAGCCAAACCTTAACTTTGGTTATTCGCGGTATCGCGGTGGGCCATATCAACCAAACTAACCAACGTTTTTTATTATTAAAAGAACTCGCTATCGGCGCGATTAACGGTATGGTTTGGTCTATCCTAATTGCCGGTGTCGTTGCGCTTTGGCAATGGGATTTCAAACTCGGTGGTGTTTTAGCGTTTGCTATGTTTATGAATTTAGTTGCAGCAGGTATTGCGGGTGCTAGTATCCCACTATTGCTTAAAAAAATGAAAATAGATCCAGCACTTGCAGGCAGTGTGGTACTAACCACGGTAACTGATATTGTTGGTATATTTGCCTTCTTAGGTACTGCGACTTGGTTATTGATTTAATCTTTTTATAAACGTTTTTAAACAAAAACACCGCATCAATACGCGGTGTTTTTGTTTAAGCCGATAGTTACTTTACATAAGTTAAGGCTACTTAGCGCGCTGGCGATTACCACCTACCTTAGGTTTAGTGTTGGCTTTTTTAAACTGGCTAAAGCCAGTATGACGAGTAAGCGCAGGACGACCGCCCTTATTGCCTTTTCCGCCTTTGGTTTGTCTTTCATCTCGTCCTTCTTCAGGGACTAAACAGTTAGGTCCTTTACCAATAAGCTTGGCTTTGCCCATGTTACGCAGGGCTTCGCGGATCATTGGCCAACCGGCAGGATCGTGATAGCGTAAAATCGCTTTATGCAAACGACGTTGGCGCGCTCCCTTAGGCACAGGTACTTGCTCCGTATTATTTTTAATATTACGTAGCGAGTTCATTTCTGTGTGGTAAATGGTGGTTGCGTTGGCCATCGGTGATGGATAAAAATTTTGTACCTGATCAAGCTTAAAATCATTCGATTTCAGCCACAAAGCCATGTTTACCATGTCTTCATCTTTAGTCCCCGGGTGAGCAGAAATAAAGTATGGAATTAAATACTGCTTTTTACCCGCTTCTTTTGAGTACTTATCAAATAACGCTTTAAATTCATCATAGGCGCCCATACCCGGCTTCATCATTTTTGATAATGGGCCGTCTTCTGTGTGCTCGGGTGCTATTTTTAAATATCCACCAACATGATGGGTTACTAGCTCTTTAACGTAACGAGGATCACGTACTGCAAGGTCATAACGCACGCCCGAAGCAATTAAGATCTTTTTGATCCCTTTGACCTCACGCGCTTTTTTATATAAGTCGATAGTGGGTGTGTGATCGGTATCCATATGCTTACAAATATCAGGATACACACATGACAAGCGACGGCACGTACTCTCTGCTTTTTTACTGGTACAACGCAGTTTGTACATATTTGCAGTTGGCCCACCTAAATCAGAAATAACCCCAGTAAAGCCCGGCACTTTATCTCTAATTTGTTCAATTTCTTCGATAATCGATTCTTGTGAACGGCTTTGTATTATGCGCCCCTCATGCTCGGTAATAGAACAAAACGAACAGCCGCCAAAACAGCCGCGCATAATATTTACCGACGTTTTAATCATATCGTAAGCAGGGATTTTATTATCGCCATAACTTGGGTGTGGAATACGCTGGTAAGGTAAACCAAACACGTCATCCATTTCCTGAGTTTCAAGCGGATAAGCCGGCGGATTCACCCAAATAGAACGATCGCCATGACGTTGAAATAACGCCCTTGCACAACCTGGGTTGGTTTCTTGATGTAAAATACGTGATGCATGCGCATACAAAGGCTTATTAACGCTAACCTGCTCAAATGCCGGCAGTTTAACGTAAGTTTTTTCCCACGGCTTAGGACGAGCAGGCTGGATGGTAATTGGTTTTGCAGCTTCTGCTTGTAAATCGATGCCGGCTTGCTTAAATTCTGATTTAGCACAGCCCACATCATCCGCGCCATAAGGATTAGGAATAGGGTCTATTTTACCAATTTTATCAATCGCTGTTGAGTCACTGCCACGCCAACCAGGTAAAGGCTCTTTACGAATAACTGCCGTGCCTCTAACATCCTGTATGGTATCCATGGTTTCACCGGCAGCGATACGATGCGCTACTTCAACTAACGGGCGTTCGGCATTACCATAAATTAAAATATCGCCTTTAGCGTCAAATAATACGCTACGACGTACTTTTTCTTGCCAGTAATCATAATGAGCAATACGGCGCAGACTGGCTTCAATGCCCCCTAACACTAATGGCACATCTTTGTAGGCTTCACGACAGCGTTGTGAATAAATGATCACTGCGCGATCTGGGCGTTTACCGCCGACATTTCCTGGTGTGTATGCGTCATCATGGCGCATTCGTTTTTCAGCGGTGTAACGATTGATCATCGAGTCCATATTACCGGCTGTAATACCAAAAAATAAGTTAGGCTTACCCAATGCCATAAACGCATCTTTAGAGTTCCAATCTGGTTGAGCAATAATACCCACTCTAAAACCTTGCGCTTCTAGCACTCGGCCAATTACGGCCATCCCAAAACTAGGATGGTCTACATAAGCATCACCGCTAATAATAATAATATCGCAGCTATCCCAGCCAAGCGCGTCCATTTCTTCGCGTGTTGTTGGTAAAAATGGAGCTGTGCCATAACACTCAGCCCAATACTTGGGGTATGAGAATAAGGCGCGTTCAGCTTTTAATGTGCTCATAAAATTGGCCGTTCAATAACAAAAGGCGCGAATTATACCCTATCGACATCCCCGTTGATATAGCACAAAATGAAAGCGCTGATTAAAAATTGTTTACCTTTATTGCATTACTAAAACTAATAAATCATCTAAACTTATTACGGCTAATGTCTGCTTTTGGAATAATACAAGGTAGATAAAATAGATCAAAAGCAACCGTGACTTCGTTAAACTATTAAATAATTAATAATTGATAGACGCTGTAAATTAAAATAGATGAGGAATACCTATTAAACTACTTAAAAAAATAATGCAGTTTTCAATCATATTGCTTCTGGTTTTTGTTGTCGTTGGATTATTGTTACCACAAAATTATCATGTGCAAAAAAGTATAAAAATTAATGCACGCGCTCCCGTAATAAAGTCATTAGTGGAGGACTTTACCCAGTGGTATAAATGGTCGCCGTGGCAACAAATAGACCCTAATATTAAGTTTAATATTGGAGAACCGAGCTCTGGCGCAGGAGCCTACCAATCTTGGCAAGGTAAATGGGGCAATGGCGAAATGACAATATCGTCATTAAGCGATAATGAAGTTGTATTTAGTGTGTTATTTAATCAAGAGCATATTATCACTAGCAAATTGCTATTTAGCCCGCACACAAAAATCGTCACGTGGCATATAGAAGGACAAGCAACGATGCCGCTTATTTCTGGGTACGTTGCTATATTTGCTGAAAATATATTAGGTAATATAGTGACCCTAGGGCTAAATAACTTAAAAACGGTCGCTCAACTCAGTGATGCACAAGCAATAATGGAAAGCCATGACAGTCAAAACCGCACAAGCCAGGATTAAACTTGCCAATATTATTGAGTCACTGCTAGGTTACTCGGTCACAAAAGTGAGTAATACGCCTGCCATTGATGAAAAAACCTATAATCCTCAAGGTAAAGCCAAATCGCTTTATAGTATTAATAGCGAGCATTCAATTTTAGCGCGTGCTCAAAAAAGACAAGACTTACTACTGATTAAACAGCAACAAAATATTGAGACTATTTTAGCCTTAGCAATGGAGTTTTGTCCTGATGTTGCTTGCGCCAAACAGCCCGATGCTGATTGGGTAGAGCACTTTATAGCCTTATGTGAAGATACCTCAAATCAATCTATGCAAGTGTTGTGGGCAAAAATTTTTACTGGCGAAACCATTAGCCCAGGTACTTTTTCTATTAAAAGTTTACAAACACTCAAGCACATGACCCAGCGCGAAGCCGATTCATTAAGAAAGTGCGTGTCTATTTCTGGGTATAACGAAAAGGATAGTAGCCACCTAATATTCTTGGGGTATTACAAAAAACCCTCGTTATTTGATTTACTAGGTAAAGGCAATAAAGTGTCATTAAGCATAGGTAAAAGCGGCGTGAGCTTTCCAGACGTACTAACTTTAATGGATTTAAACTTGCTGTATCGTAAAGAAATAGAGTCAGCGGCATTAAAAGTAGGACAAGAGTTCACCCTATCCTTTTTATCACAAAAACTAACCTTAAAAGCAAAAAGTAACGATTTGGTGCTTAGCTATTATAAGTTTACTCAAACAGGTGATGAACTATTTAGATTAATGAACTACCCAATTAACAAGGTGTACAAACAGTTAATTGGTTCAGCATTTGAAGGGGAGTTTGAATTAGTTTGGCATTCTTTAAAATAGCAAACAGAGATGACTAATAATAAAAGCGTGTGTTAGCTTTTAAAAATAAGAGCCACACAAGGTGGCTCAAAATAATACTTTATTAAAAGTGAACCTGAATACCGGCAAACGGCCCCGATGCATCAATATCAGTATTAATATCATCGACATCATCAAGTTCTAAAACCATAGAGCGGTAGCCCGCTTTAACCGCAACATCAACGGCTAGGTTATCAATAAATTCCCAAGCAATACCCATTTGGTAATCTTGTACTTTACTGTCATCGATGGCTAAAAAGCTACCCTCAGCAAAAACACTTAAACCACTAAATGGTAAACCCGCTTCAAAACGTCCATATACTAACGGCACAACACCAGAGAACTCTTCGATTTCAGTAAAGTTAGTGCCACCTTGTTGTGATGTACCTGTTACAACAAGCTCACCATCAAACTGCTTAGCATTAAGACCTAAATCAATTGAGATTAAATCGTTATCAAAAATCTCGTAGTAAAAAATATAATCAATATGCGATAAGTCAGTCACTGAATTAACACCTGTGCCTACAACATAATCAGTACCGTTAAAGCTAAATGTGTCTTCAAGCACTGTTGATCCGTTTAATTCAAGCTCAGTGTATTTTAACTTTAAATTTGGCACTAATGGCACTGGGTGCTCAAGCGCAGCGTAATAACTTACAAAAGTTTCATCTTCAAAGTTGAAGTTTTGCAGGGCGTTATTGTTATCAGAAAAGCTACCGTCATTATCTGCTTTCCAACCATCAACCCCTACATATAAACCCAATACAGTGTCGGCTTGTGCTACAGGGGCTAAACATGCCATTGATAAGGCTGCTGCTATACAATACTTTTTCATTTTTTATCCTTGCGCTAATAATTCGCTAAGTTCAATTAGTGCCGCATTGGCTCTAGAAATATAATTTGCCATAACAAGTGAATGGTTGGCGACATAACCAAATCCATTACCGTTTAAAATCATTGGGCTCCATACCGTTTCTTGGGTTGCTTCAAGCTCGCGAATAATTTGTTGCAAGCTGACACGGGCGTTCTTTTTATCAAGCACATCGGCAAAATCATATTCAACCGCCTGTAAAAAGTGCAGTAAAGCCCAAGTGGCCCCACGTGACTCATAAAATACATCATCAATTTCCCACCATGATGTTTTTATTTGTTGTTGTAAAGGCGTATAGGTGGCCTGTGTATTTGAAGAGTTACCGGCGAGGTCAGTGTTAACCTTATCTTGACCCACGCTTGCACTTAAACGCTGACTTAAGCTGCCTAAACGCTTTTCAGCTTCTTTTAACCAACTGCGTAGGTTATCTGCACGAGAGTAAAATTGGCTATCGCGCTCATGCTGATTGGCTATTTGAGAACGATATACCATTAAATAATCAATTCCTTTTTGGTATTCACCCTCAGCACTTGGCCATGCCCATGCTTCAGAGCTGATATTAAATTGTGGCTGAGCTTTTTTGAGCGCTTCGTGTTCAGTTGATTGCGATTGTGAGCGGCTAAAATCTTTTCGCATAGACAACGCTAAATCACGCACCATTTCCAGCGCACCATACTCCCAGGCCGGCATATTGTCCATTATTACGCTCGGTGGTAGCACATCATTTGATAAGTAACCGCCTGATTTAGTTAAAAGCGTATCAGCTACAGTGATGAGTGTTGAAGTTGTTACATAACCTGTGACTAGTTTTTCACTGCGTTGCTGCGCTTGTTGCTTAGCATTTTGCACAACATCAAAACGTGAAGGCTCTATACTCCAGTACACTGCAATGGCGTAAAACACGACAAATAACAGTACCAGTGCCGTTATTATTTTTCCTTTATGCTGTGACATTTATCCTCCTAATGATGACTATGATCTTTCGATGCTTTTACCGGCTCTGCTTGTGAGGCTAACGAAACGACTTTTGCATTGGTAAATACTCGGTTCCCGTCTTCAAAATATAGCGTGAGTTTACGTTCTTGACCTACTTTTAACGGTTCTTGTGGTTCAAACACCATTAAATGATAGCTGCCTGGCTTAAAATCGAGTTGTTGGTGAGCTTTAATAAGCAATGATTCTACTTTTTGCATTTTCATCATGCCATCAGCGTGAACGTGCTCATGAATTTCAACACGCCCTAGGCCATCAATTGTCGCTTTAGTCAACGTTGCTGGTACATTGCTGTGGTTTTTAATACTAAAGTAAGCCACACTGGCTTTGGTTGCCGGCAAAAACTCTCTTACTTGCGCATGTGTTACTTGTAGCTGCGCAACAACACTATCGTGTTCATGTCCTTCGTGCGCCATTAACGAAGACGAAAAAACACCCACCATTAATGCACTTGCTATCAAAATACATTGTTTAATCATCAGTAAAATCCTTGTTAAAACAAAAAAATATAGTTCAAATTTATCATAATTCCCCTATGTTAGGCAGCTAATTTAAGCTCAAGAGACGACTTTTTTGTTATCTGCGATTAACCAACACAGCCCTGCTACAAACAATAACGGCCAAGCAATCATCAATGATCCGAATAAAAAAGCTAAAATAGTACCAGCCAGTGCCACCATCGCCGCGCCAACTAACCCCATCGTCACTAAAGCAACAATCGCAATAACAACGATAATAGCAACTAATGCACCAATGAGCTCTATACCTGTCCAGCTAATATCTGAGATCCATAGCGGAAACTGCCACACATCAAAGTGAATAATTGAACCGCTATTAATTAAAAACAACGCAACAATAACTAGGCACACGGCGAATGTTTTCATGCTGCTCTCCTTACACTGCTTTTTCTTCAAGGCAACAGTGAGCAATTAAATAACCTAGCGCCACTGCAAACGGAAAACTTAAAAATAATAAAACAGTCACTAAGCGAGTAGACCATACCGGAAAGTCTAGTCGGTAAGCTAACCCACTACAGACGCCTGATATTTTTTTGTTAAGCGTATTTTTGTACCAACGACGGTGTGTATTAAAACTATTCATAACAATCTCCTTAAGCTGTTTGTTTATTAGCAGTATTTAAACTTGCTTTTAAACTAGCCAGTTCTGCATCAATTTTTTCGTTTTTAACCAGTGACTCAATTTGCATAGCTGTATTGCTCGCAGTATCTGTGAGCTCATACGCTTCAGCTTGCGACTCTACACTTTCAACGCGGCGCTCTATTTGCTCAAATCGTGATAAGGCAAAAGCCACTTTATCGCTTTGTAGTTGCGTATTTATTTTTGCCCTTGCCTCAACTACGTTTTCACGCTTTGCAAGTTGTGCTTGCTTTGCTTTTGCCTGCGTCATTTTTTGCTGAAAGCGCTCGCAGTCTTCAGTGATTTTAGTAATCGATTGTTGTAATGCCTCAAGCTGCGTTTGCAAGCACCCTATGCTTTGTTCAACTGTGTGTTTTTCGGCTAATGCTGATTTAGCTAAATCGTCACGATTTTTTGTCACAGCATGCTCAGCTTTTAATTGCCAATTTGCGAGCGCTTGCTGTTTGTTACTTATTTGACGTTTAATGCTCTTTTCTTCACATAAAAGTGCAGCTGCCGTACTACGACACTCATTAAGCGCTTCTTGCATTTCAGTAAGCATTAAATTGAGTAACTTTTCTGAGTCTTCTGCTTTATCAAGCATAGCTACAATATTTGCTTGAATGACGTCGTTTACGCGGTTAAATATGCCCATGTTATTCTCCTGATGATTTTTATTTATACATCAACAGGATTCCAAGAGTTATGCCAACAACTTGAAATGGTTTTATTTTCATTAAATATCATGTGGTTAAGTTATTTTAAGTAGGTAAATTAATGACTCGCCACTGAATGAAATTAAGTCGAATTGGCTAATAAATTAAACTTTTGACCAAAATTTGGGATCAAAAAAGCCACCTGAGGTGGCTTTTTTCTATACAGAGGATCTGTTATTCGGGTACGTAACTTAGTGCTTTATCCATAACACTCAAATCAGCTTGCTTGCCATGGCCATTTTCAGATAAATGGCGTCTAAAACCACGCGCACCGGGTTGTCCCTGAAAAATACCTAACATATGGCGAGCAACATGCCAAAAGTTAGCGCCTAAACGCATCTCTTCTTCAATGTAATCATACATAGAGCGCACAACATCATGACGTGACTGAGTATTAGCAGCGTCACCATATATTTTTTCATCCACTTCATTTAGCATAAATGGATTACTGTAAGCCTCTCGCCCAACCATCACCCCATCTATGTACTGTAAATGCTCAAGACTTTGCTCAATGGTTTTAACACCGCCATTAATACTTAAATCAAGTTGTGGATAATCTTTTTTAAGCTGGTAAACGCGGGGGTAGTTAAGCTCAGGAACTTCGCGATTTTCTTTTGGACTCAACCCTTTTAGCCATGCCTTACGGGCATGAATAATAAAATCATCACAGCCTACTTTATGCGATGCTTCAATAAGCGCACATAAAAATTCATAGGAATCTTGCTCATCAATACCAATGCGCGTTTTTACCGTAACAGGAATACTGACTTCACTTTTCATTGCAGCAACACACTCTGCCACAAGCTCGGGCTCTGCCATTAAACAGGCACCAAAACGCCCATTTTGCACACGATCTGATGGGCAACCTACGTTAAGGTTTATTTCATCATAACCGCGCTCACCTACAAGCTTGGCACACTGTGCTAGCGCTTGCGGATCTGAGCCCCCCAGCTGCAGCGCTACTGGGCCTTCATGTTGATTAAAGTGCAAATAGTCACCACGGCCAAACAAAATAGCACCTGTGGTGATCATTTCAGTGTAGAGCACGGTGTGCTTTGTCATTTTACGATGAAACGTACGACAATGGCGATCAGTCCAATCGAGCATGGGGGCAACAGAAAAGCGTCGATTTAAAGTACGTTTATCCAAAATGTAGTCCTCAAAAATTTATAATTTAAGCACAGCTTAAAAGGCGCTGCATTTTACACAAAAGCCCCATGCGCAGCAATATTAAGCAAACACCTGCAAGCCAAAGTATTGTGCGATACCGTTTAAAATATTCGTTACTGCGACTGAGCTTAAAATTAACCCCATAATTCGACTAATAATACTTGCCCCACTATCACCTATTATTTTATGTACATGCGTAGCAAGTAATAACAAAATAAGTACCACCACTAAAACGGCCAGCATCATTGATGAGGTAATCATTTGTTCAACCCAAGTATATTCTTCATTACGCGTCATTAATACCGCACCTAACATAGCGCCTGGGCTTGCAATTGAGGGTATAGCCAGCGGAAAAATAGCGGTTTCAGTGCTATCGCGAACACTTTTAATTTCAGCTTCGGGTTTACTTTCACCAAACGTCATGGAGAGTGCAAAAATTAATAAGATCAACCCACCGGCTATTTGAAATGCCGATAGTGGAATCTCAATCACATTGAGTAATTGCTCACCGGCAACCACAAAAAATAACAGTACTAAAGCAGATACACCCACTGCTTTAAAAATTACTTTACGCTTAAACTTGTCGTCATCACCCCGAGTTACGGCGATAAAAACCGGAATTGTGCCGATTGGATCGATAACTGCAAAAAAGAAAATAAATATGGCTAATAGTTCATGCATTAATGAATACCTTTTCACAAAAGCGGTTAATAAAACGCTGCAACTACAATACAGTATGTTAGTATATCACGGCAAAGTAAGGATGAGAGAAGATGAATATAGAATCACTCGTAAGTAAAGCAAAACAAGTATGCGACAACCGTGGTGCGCGATTCACACCTATTCGCGAAAAGGTATTTCGTTTATTAGCAAGCGCTCAAGGTGGTGTGGGGGCATACGATTTGCTAGAGCAATTAAAAGTCACTGAAACAGGCGCAAAACCTGCGACAATTTATCGTGCTTTAGACTTTTTAGCAGAACTCGGTTTTATTCATAAAATTGAAAGCACTAATGCATTCATGTTGTGTCATCACTTTGATCATATTCATCCTGTTCAATTACTAATTTGCGATACATGTGGGTTTGTTAAAGAGCTGCATTCAACAGTAATTTCACATGAGCTCAATAACTTAGCAGCTGAAAGCGGCTTTGTCGTTTCAGGGCAAACAATAGAAGCGCATGGTAAATGTGACGCTTGTCGAGCATAGCTCAGCGACTATAGCTATACTTTACGTATAACCTTTATCGGTACCAATTTAAGGATATCTAACATGAATGTAGAGTTCATTAATCCCTTTTTAGCTTCTTTGATGAATGTATTGAGCACTATGGCTCAAACTCAATTAAAACCAGGCAAGCCGCGTATTAAAACCGATGAGATAGCCTGTGGTGATGTATCGGGATTAATTGGTATGGTTGGTCCGCAAACTCGTGGTTCATTTTCAATTACCTTCGACGAGAGTTTAGCACTGACTATTATGGAGCGTATGTTAGGTGAGCGACCAGACAGTATAAATGAAGAAGTAACTGACATGGTCGGCGAAATAACCAACATGGTTACCGGTGGAGCTAAGAATTTATTAGGGGAAAAAGGCTATGACTTTGCCATGGCAACTCCCATCGTTGTCTCTGGTACAAACCACACCATTACGCATAAAAGTGACGGCAAAAAAATTCTTATGCCATTTACCAGTGACGCAGGTAATGCAAATATAGAAGTGAGTTTCGATAAGCTATGAGCTGGTCGCAAACCACAATTACATTAAAGCCTCGCTCGCGGGGCTTTCATTTAATTGATAACGACATACTTACTCACCTCCCACAACTAAGTCAGCTTAAAGTTGGTTTATTACACTTATTTATTCAACACACCTCTGCCAGCTTAACTATTAACGAAAACGCGGATCCAACGGTACGCATGGATATGGAAAGCCACTTTAATCAGTTTGTTCCAGAGCGCCAGCCTTATTATCGCCATGACTATGAGGGCGATGATGATATGCCTGCCCATATAAAAACCAGTACCTTAGGTTGTGAGTTAACTATACCGATTAGTGATGGTCAGTTAGCACTGGGAACTTGGCAAGGGATATACTTAGGTGAGCACCGTGATCATGGCGGTTCAAGACGCATTATTGCAACTTTGCAAGGCGAAGCGTTTTAGATTTTATATAGATCATTCGTACACATTGAACACTTTAAAAAAGTTACATAAATTAAATTTATAATGATTCGCGTGTGGGTTATTGTTTGCTATTTGAGAATGAATATCTGGAAAGTAAATAAGATTGGAGCGGTACACGAGGCTCGAACTCGTGACCTCGACCTTGGCAAGGTCGCGCTCTACCAACTGAGCTAGTACCGCATTTAATTCTAGGTTCTAGGTTCTAGGTTCTAGGTTCTAGGTTCTAGGTTCTATCAATTTTAACCTTTTATCTTGAACTACAATTTCTTTTGGTGAGAAATTGGAGCGGCACACGAGGCTCGAACTCGTGACCTCGACCTTGGCAAGGTCGCGCTCTACCAACTGAGCTAGTGCCGCATTTAATTTAGGTTATATCAATTTTAACCTTTTATTTTGAACTACAATTTCTTTTGGTGAGAAATTGGAGCGGCACACGAGGCTCGAACTCGTGACCTCGACCTTGGCAAGGTCGCGCTCTACCAACTGAGCTAGTGCCGCATTCTAGGTTCTAGGTTCTAGGTTCTAGGTTCTAGGTTCTAGGTTCTAGGTTCTATCAATATTAAACCTGTTCTTTTAACCTAAGCCCAAACACACTAACCCCGCGGGGGTTATCGTCTTGAGCGGGGCAGGATTCTACAATAATTAGGGGGCTTTGCAAGTATTTTTTATAAATTAAAAAACTTTTCTCGGTAAACCTTTAATTCCATAATCGAATCTTTAATGTCGTCTAACGCTAAATGCGACCCTTTTTTATTCACTTGAGCCAACACATCTGGTTTCCAACGACGAGCAAGTTCTTTAATGGTACTGACATCTAAATTACGGTAATGAAAAAAGTCTTCAAGCTCGCGCATATACTTATTCATAAAGCGACGGTCTTGGCCTATCGAGTTACCACACATAGGTGAAGCACCCGCTGGCACCCATTGCTTTAAAAACGCGAGGGTTTGTTCCACGGCGTAAGCTTCATTAAACGTGCTTGCCTTACAGCGTGCCGTTAGTCCAGATTTGCCATGCTGAGTTGTACACCACTCATCCATGCCATCAAGTAGTTCATCACTTTGATGAATGGCAATCGTTGGGCCTTCGGCTAGTATATTCAGATCAGCGTCAGTGACAACAGTTGCAATTTCAAGTATTTTGTCAGTCTCTGGTTCAAGTCCGGTCATTTCCAGATCGAGCCAAATTAAATTTGATTTATTAATAGTCATAATTACCTTAAACGGTGCTTTTCTTTAGATCCAACGCATTTCGATATATCATATTAGCATCAACCGTCGAGCTAAAGCTTTTTTTGGCAAACTCGGCATTTAACTCAGGTTATAGGCCTCAAGTGGCAAAACAGAAAAAATTAAGTAAAGGCCAATCCCGTAGGATCAAGGCCAATCATCAAAAGCGCTTATCGAATGCCGATACAAAACCGGCAAAAGTCGGCGCGCAAGAATGGCAAACAGATAATTTAGGTCAAGTGGAAAATGCGATTGTCATTAGCCGCTTTGGGCAACATGCCGATGTAGAAACGCAAAATGGCGATGTATTACGTTGTAATATTCGTCGTACCGTATCGAACTTGGTTTGCGGCGATGAAGTATTGTTTCGCCGTGCAAAAGTAAGTGAAGGTGATTTAGCGGGTGTTATTGAAGCAACTCAAGAGCGCCGCTCACAACTCACGCGCCCCGATTTTTATGATGGGGTTAAAGTGATTGCCGCTAATATTGATCAAATTTTAATGGTTTCAGCGGTACTGCCAGAGTTTACCCCGAGCATTATTGACCGCTATTTAATTGCCTGTGAAGACATGGGTATCGAACCCATTTTAGTACTGAATAAAATTGATTTAATTGATGAAGCTGGTTTAAACGAAATACAACAAATCCTCGACATTTACCGTAAGCTTAATTATCAGGTGCTGCTAGTTAGTAATATAACTGGCGAAGGCATTAATGAGTTAAAAGAAGTACTTGCGGGCAAAAATAATATTTTTGTTGGTCAAAGTGGCGTGGGTAAATCTACCTTAGTTAACACTGTACTGCCGGATGCTGAAATTTTGACTAAAGAAGTGTCTGAAAACAGCGGGCTTGGCCAGCACACCACCACGGTATCGCGCCTTCATCATTTACCGAGTGGGGGTAATTTAATTGACTCACCGGGAATTCGTGAATTTGGCCTATGGCATTTAGATGTTGAACGCGTCACTTGGTGCTTTAAAGAATTTAGAGAATTTATAGGCGGATGCCGGTTTAGAGATTGTAAACATTTAAACGATCCGGGCTGTATAATTAAACAAGCGGTAGCCGATGGCGATATTTCAAAATTACGCTTTGAAAGCTACCACCGTATTTTAGAAACCATGGCCGATGGCCGTGCAGGCGCTCGTGCGCCCCGCGTATAATAAGGGAATAACCTGTGAGTTTAGATAAATTTAAAATCGCCATGCAGTATGCCATGCCAAAACACTTTATTTCTCGTGTGGTAGGTAAACTTGCTGCAGCAAAAGCCGGTGCGTTAACAACCACATTAATTAAATTATTTATTAAACAATATAAAATAGATATGAGCGAAGCTAAATATTCAGATCCGGCTCATTACAAAAGCTTTAATGAATTTTTTACCCGTCCGTTAAAAGACGGTGTGCGTCCTATGGTTGAAGATGAAGAAATTATTATTCATCCAGTAGACGGCGCAATTAGCCAACTAGGCGACATTGTTGATGGTCAACTTATTCAAGCTAAAGGCCACGATTACAGCTTACAAGCATTGTTAGGTGGATCACAAGACGACACAACCCCGTTTTTAGGCGGTAAATTTGCAACTATTTACTTGGCACCAAAAGATTACCACCGTATTCATATGCCAATTAATGGCACGCTAAGCAAAATGATTTATGTACCGGGCGATTTATTTTCAGTAAACCCACTTACCGCTCAAAACGTACCAAATTTATTTGCCCGTAACGAGCGTGTAGTGGCTATTTTTGAAACTGAAATTGGCCCGCTAGCTATGGTCTTGGTAGGCGCAACCATTGTTGCCAGCATAGAAACTATTTGGGCTGGCACAGTGACTCCACCAGCTGGCAGTGATGTGTTTAGCTGGAACTACCCAACTAAAGGCGAAAACGCGATCACCCTTAAGAAAGGGGAAGAAATGGGTCGCTTTAAATTAGGCTCAACGGTTGTGCTCGCATGGGGTGCGAACAAAGCAGAAATATTAGACGATCAACTCCCAGAGGTAGTTACTCGTTTAGGCACTGCCTTTGCAAAAATTGATGATTAATAGGTAGTGTCAGTTCGAACTTAAAAAAACACCGCGTTTATTTTCAATAACCGCGGTGTTCTTTTCTTGTAGACGGAGAGCTTACTCACGTTAAAAGCCAAGCTTTTCATTACTCATACCCGCCACACTCTTTACACGCTAAATCCTTAGTCATCTTAAAATGCTGTTGCTTTAAGCTTAATGCGTCAAACGTTATAAACACATTCCCCTTAAAATGACCTAACAACATATTGAGGGTTAATTGTGCCTGCATTGACCCAACAATCCCAAGTAAAGGGCTAATTACCCCGGCATTACTACAATTTATAACCGGTGCATCGCTACTTTGAGGGAAAACACAGCCGTAACATGGACTGTCACTTTGTCTAAAATCAAAACCCATTAATTGCCCTTGAGTTGCCAGCGCAGCCCCTGTAATTAAGCGAGTGTTATTAGCAATACAATAGCGATTAACCGAATAGCGGGTACTAAAGTTATCAGAGCAATCAAGCACTATGTCGGCGTTTTTTAAGAACAACGCACTGTTGGTATCATCCAGCTTTTGAGTGTGGGTTATTATATTTATTTGATTGTTAAGGCTCGCAAGCACTTTTCCAGCCGCGCGAACTTTGTTTTGCCCCAAATGATTTACTTTATAGAGCACTTGGCGCTGCAAGTTAGACAGTTCAACTACATCGTCATCAATTAAAATAAGCGACCCAATGCCAGCTGCCGCTAAATACAGCAGCGCAGGACTACCTAAGCCACCTGCACCAACTACGGCAACCGTTGAACGTTTCAGCATTAACTGCCCGTCAAGCCCCACTTCATCAAGTAATATGTGGCGGCTATAACGTAGAGTTTCTTTGTCGCTGAGCTGCTGCGTTTGCATGTTAGCAGGCATTCTCATTTATCACCGATTTTAAGGTATTGATTGCCTCTACATAATCATCAGCCTCGGTAATAGCACGCACCACGGCTACACTGCCCACGCCCGTTTTAGCAACCTCTTGCGCCCTATTTAAATCAATTCCGCCAATAGCCACTGTAGGATAACTTTGCATTAATGGCACAAACCGAGTTAGCTTTTCAAGCCCCTGTATCTGGCCAGTCATGTCTTTGGTGGTGGTAGGATAAATCGCGCCAAAGGCCATGTAGCTTGGGCGGTAATTATGCGCCCGAAGCATTTCATAAAAGCCATGGGTAGAGAGACCAAGTCGCAGGCCAGCTTCTTTTATAGCAACTAAGTTTGCACTCTCTAAGTCTTCTTGTCCTAAATGCACCCCATAGGCGCCATGTTTGATGGCAAGTTGCCAGTAATCATTTATAAATACCTGCGCATTATACTGCTCACCCAAGGTGACCGCTTTGGCAATCAGTTCATCTAGCTCATTCTGCGTTTTATTTTTAACACGAAGCTGAGCTGTTTTAATTCCTTGCTGTAAGCACTTTTCTAGCCATTCAATGCTATCAACCACACCATAGAGGCCAAGCTTTTTACTTTCACAGGCTGCAAAATCAGCAGCCATATTAAAATCAAGCGGCACATCAAAATCCAACTCATCACCTAACCAGCTACCCGGTTCAATCACCTGAGGGTAATGCGCTAAATCGGTAGGAAACTGCGTTTGTGCGACCGGCCCTATGCCCTCGCCATAGCGAACTGATTGCTTTAAACCTTGGTTTATATAGGCTTTAGCTAAAATAAACGCATCTTTTAACGGATAGTCTTTTGCAAGACACGCAGCAATTACTGACGCCATACTGCACCCTGTACCATGGCTATGAGGAACTTGAATTTTTTCATTACCTAGCCAATAGTCTTCACCGTTTTGTGTGCAGTAATCAATGCAATACCCGCTTGGGTAATCCCAATGTCCGCCTTTAATCACCACCGCTTTTGCGCCCCACGCCATCAGCTTACTCGCCGCTTCTTTAATCGCTGCAGGGCCAATTAAATACACACCCGTTAATAACTGGGTTTCGTGGGTATTTGGGGTAATTACATCCACCAGCGGTAGTAAACATTCTTTTATCGCACTTACGGTGTCTTCTTCTGTTAGTAAGTCACCGCTTGAGGCAATAGCCACAGGGTCATACACAATAACCGGCGGCGTTGGCCATTTGGTTTTGTAGTGGCTTATGTGCTCACTAATTAACTGAATTTGCTGCACATTAGCAAGCATGCCAATTTTTATCACTTTGGCTTTCATGTCTTTTTCAAGTGCAAGCAACTGGGACTCAATAATATCGGTAGACACTGCATTAATAGCCTCTACACCTAAGCTATTTTGAGCGGTAAGCGCGGTGATTGCTGTACAAGCATGTACACCAAAACTTTGCATTGCCTTGATATCGGCTTGAATACCCGCGCCGCCGCCGGAGTCTGAGCCCGCAATCGTCCATACTACATTGTTCATAATGACCTACTTCCTAATTTTTTACGTTTGATGCCAAAATGGCATACCCATTGTGGGGGTTGATGGGGCCGCAACGTCTTTTTCTGGCATTGCTTTGGCGTTATAAGCAAATCGCCCTGCTTCAACCGCTGCTTTAAATGCACGTCCCATGGTAATAGGGCAACCCGCGCCCGCTATGGCTGAATTTAATAATACCGCATCATACCCTAATTCTAAGGCTTGGCAGGCATGCGATGGTAAACCTAACCCAGCATCAACAATTAATGTGCTGTTAGGTAAACGCTCCCGTATCGCCTTTAAGTTATAACTATTTAATAATCCCTTACCGGTACCAATTGGCGCGCCCCATGGCATTAGCACCTCGCAGCCTAATTCATCTAAACGTTGGCAAAGCACTAAGTCATCGGTGCAGTAAGGCAGTACTTTAAACCCATCATCAATCAATATTTTTGTGGCTTCAAGTAATGCAAAGGGATCGGGCTGTAAATTATAGTCATCGCCTATTAATTCAAGTTTTATCCAATCGGTAGCAAATACTTCTCGGCACATTTTAGCTAGGTTAATAGCCTCTTTGACGCTGTGGCATCCGGCAGTATTAGGCAGTATTTTTAAACCGGTGTTTTTAATTAATTGCCAAAAATCATTCCCTGCCGCCGCGTTTTGTTGTCGTCTAAGTGACACGGTGACTATCTCAGCACCTGAGGCTTTAATTGATTGCGTCATTATATCTGGTGACGGATATAACGCAGATCCAATTAACAAGCGACTATTGATTGGTTCACCATAAATTGTTAAACAGTCTTTGCTTTGCATAGCACTATCCACCTTGGATAGGTGACAATAACTCAATACTGTCACCTTCATTTATAACAACGTGGCTATGGCGACTCTGAGGAATAAACTCTCCATTTACAGCCACGGCATAAGGCGCCATTGCACCCACGTTTTTTACTATTTCCAGCAGCGCATGGCTAGTCACATTTAAAGGCTCACCATTAATTGTAATGTTCATTTAAGACTCACTCTATTTGCGATAATGCTTGTGCCACAAGCGCGGGTGCCAACATATAGCCGTGGCGATACAAGCCATTGATACTGATAACCTTGCTCGTTTTTTTTACCTGTGGGCGATTATCGCTAAACGCTGGGCGTAAGCCTGTTTGAATATTTAATAATCGCGCTTCGGCAAAGCCACTATGAACAGTGTAGGCCGCCGATAATAGTTCAAGGGTTGAGCGCACAGTTGCAGGACCTGTATCTTGCGATTCGATCTCCGTTGCCCCTATGACATATTCATGATTAGGTTTAGGTGCAATATAAATAGGGTAACGCGGATGCATTAACCGCACAGGCCGCGTTAAGTTAACCTCAGGGGCGTATAACCTTGCCACCTCCCCACGCACACCTCGAAGTGGCTGATCTTGTTTGGCGCCAAGCCCTCTGCAATCAATAATATAATCAAACGGACGATTATTGACTTTGTCATCAAAAATACTGACGCGTTGATTAAATACAAACTTTACCTTACGTTTATTGAGGGCTCTAAAACTGGCTTTATAAAAAGCCTGATTATCAATTTGTCCTTCACCGGGTAAAAATAGCCCTTGATTAAAACGCCCTGTAAGCTCAGGTTCTAAATCCGCTATTTGCTGCGTATTCACCGCTTCAACGCTAAAATTTAGTAACGGCTTTATTCGCTGCGCAAAGCTTTGTAAGTCGCCTTTATCTTGCGTATGAGCAACCACCAAGGTGCCCTGCTGTTGAAAGAACACCTCACTGTTTAACTCATCTAAAATAGCAGGCCAGCGAGCAATAGAATCTACTCCCAATAGTGCTAAATCATGTTCGCACATAACAGACTCAGCTAGGGGAGCTAGCATCGCTGCTGCCACTTTACCGGCACTGTTCTGAGTATGTTCATCATCGGCTTCAAATACGGTAACACGATGCTGTTTACTTAACTCAAGTGCGGCCAACCGCCCCGCTAAACCAAAGCCCACCACAGCAATGTTATAAAACATAAACACTCCTAAATCTAGCTACGAGCTACGAGTCTCTGGCTTCGAGCAACAAGATGCTAAGATAAACATTTCGCTACTCGATGCTCGCAACCCGCAACCCGCAACTATTTTATATTGCTTTGTGGTAAATCTCTGAGCCTGTTTGCTTAAACTCTTCAGATTTGGCTTTCATCTCGGCCTCAACATCAACCATTTTGATTTCAATGGCATCACCCACGTTATTAGGATCAATACCGCGCGCTTCTAGATCTTTGGCGTAGTCGCGTACTTCTTGGGTTATTTTCATGGAACAAAATTTAGGGCCACACATAGAACAAAAATGCGCAACTTTGCCTGATTCTTGCGGCAGTGTTTCATCATGGTATTCACGGGCGCGAACAGGGTCTAAACCAATATTAAACTGGTCATGCCATCTAAATTCAAAGCGCGCTTTTGATAATGCATTATCTCGCTCTTGTGCACCTGGGTGACCTTTGGCTAAATCGGCGGCATGAGCGGCAATTTTGTAGGTGATAAGGCCTTCTTTAACGTCTTCTTTATTTGGCAAACCTAAATGCTCTTTAGGTGTTACGTAACACAACATAGCACAGCCATACCAAGCTATTTGCGCAGCACCAATCCCTGAGGTTATATGATCATACCCAGGAGCAATATCGGTAGTCAGTGGACCTAAAGTATAAAACGGGGCTTCGTCACAATGCTTAAGTTGTTCATCCATATTCGCTTTGATCATATGCATAGGCACATGTCCAGGGCCTTCTATGAACACTTGTACATCATGTTTCCAAGCTATTTTAGTCAGTTCGCCTAAGGTACGCAGCTCACTAAATTGCGCTTCATCGTTCGCATCGGCAATAGAACCCGGACGTAAACCATCACCGAGTGAAAAACACACATCGTATTGTTTTAAAATTTCACAAATATCTTCAAAATGCGTGTATAAAAAGTTTTCTTTGTGATGCGCTAAACACCATTTAGCCATAATTGAGCCACCACGTGACACAATACCGGTTACGCGTTTTGCTGTCATTGGCACATAACGCAATAGCACACCAGCATGAATGGTAAAGTAATCAACGCCTTGCTCTGCTTGTTCAATCAGGGTGTCGCGAAATATTTCCCAAGTTAGGTCTTCTGCTACGCCATTTACTTTTTCAAGTGCTTGGTAAATTGGAACAGTACCAATAGGCACAGGCGAATTAC
The DNA here is from genome assembly GCF_001661605.1 of Pseudoalteromonas sp. MQS005. Classification (NCBI taxonomy): domain Bacteria; kingdom Pseudomonadati; phylum Pseudomonadota; class Gammaproteobacteria; order Alteromonadales; family Pseudoalteromonadaceae; genus Pseudoalteromonas; species Pseudoalteromonas sp. MQS005. The sequence goes on from NZ_LYRQ01000020.1 coordinate 44,823, forward strand.
GTACCAGCCATTCACGGGTTTCGTGAATGTAACGCCCTGTTGATAAATCCATTACGGTGTCGGCACCCCAACGGGTTGACCACACCATTTTTTCAACTTCTTCTTCGATAGATGAACCCACTGATGAATTACCAATATTGGCGTTAACTTTAACTAAAAAGTTACGACCAACAATCATAGGCTCGGTTTCTGGGTGATTAATATTGTTAGGTAAAATAGCGCGTCCGCGAGCAATTTCATCACGCACAAATTCAGGAGTAATAAACTCAGGGATGCTCGCGCCAAACGACTCCCCTTTATGCTGCGCAGCTAGTAACTCTTCACGTATTTGCGCACGCCCCATGTTTTCACGTATCGCTACATATTCCATTTCTGGGGTGACTATCCCTTGGCGAGCATAATGCATTTGGGTGACATTTTTACCCGCTTTTGCACGGCGTATTTTTGGAAGGTGTTCAAAGCGAATATGATCTAGCCCATCATCAGCCATACGCTGCTGTGCAAACTGTGAGGTTACCGACTCGAGTACTTCGGTATCATTACGGCTCTCAATCCATTGTTCACGATATTTATTAAGTCCCTTGCGGACATCCAATTTAAATTCAGGATCGGTATACGGGCCTGATGTATCGTAAACACGCAGTGGTGCATTTGACTCATATACTGGGTTTTGCTCATCACCACCAATAAAAGTATCGCTCAATGTGATTTCACGCATACCCACACGTACATTTTCTTGCGTGCCTTCAACATACACTTTATGAGAACTTGGGAATGGTTGCCCTGTAAGGTTATAAATATAATCTGATGCGGCCGCACGAGTTTCACGGCGAGTAGCTTTATTTGTTGTATTTGACATGACTTACCTCATTGCTAAAGGGTTGTCTTGTCAGATATTCCGCTGAGGAATAGAGAAAGATCGTAAAGTAGCTTTATGCGACTTTGCGGCCTAAGACGGATGTTGCTTGTTTGTGCGCATAAAAAAAGACGCACAAGCGTCCTAGTTAGGCAGCTTGTTCCCTACGCAGGTATTAACCTGATCAGGTTCACGGATCCCGCTTTCGCGATCTCAGCCTAAATAAAACTTAGGCACTCCGACAAGTATTTGAATTGTTCGTTGATTTGATAATATTTTGATCAAATCTGCGATGAGTGTACGTCAGTTGAAAATTCCCTGCAAGGGGCTGTTTTTCAAAACTCAAAAATTATTTTGGGATAAACACAAATTTTTGTTCAGCTTGCATTACCAATGTTTGGTCTTGCATGTTAAGCACTGCACCTTGCTGCAGAGCTTGTAAAAACTGTTGTTCAAACTCATCCAGTTCAGGGCCACATGATTTACGTGTCATACCTAATTTGCTTACGCTCAGGCTACTGTCTTCAAGTGAGCCTTCACCAAAAAACTTATTACATCCGGCAAAGCCGTTTATTTGTAGCGCTTCTATAAAACTCATTGATGCTTTAAAGGACGCGGGAATAGCCAAATCATCAACCTTTGATAATTGCCATTGTGTATATTTTAGCTGCTCAGTGGTAACTGTCCCTGTTGATGCGCAACCAACACATAAACCGATTACGAGCATCGGTATTGCTGCTAATTTCATGTTACTACTAACTTATTGTCTAATTAATGTAATAGTATCAATATTTGTCAGGTTTATCCGTTAAAAATGCATATTTTAAATGTAAATTTTTGTTCTAAGCTAGTTTAAAAGCAGTGCTATTTGGAATTATGCAATTGCTAGGAATAAGTTATCTATCTGTGGTGGTAAAAATGGACGACCTTTCTCGTTAACCGACGTACCTATTACTAAGGCATTGAGCATCACTTTTTCGTCTAATTTGCGAACTACCGTTTGTTTAAACGCAAATTTAAGGCGACTAATGCGTACAGGCTCTACTGCTACATAAAATTCATCCGCTGGCTTTAAAGACTGCTTGTAATCCATTTCACTGCGAAGTACCACTAAGTTAATTTTATCTTTGGCAAGTTGTGCAAAATCAACACCCTGTGCGTATAAAAACTCATGACGAGCGTGCTCCAGATAATTAAAATAAACACTATTATTTACAATACCTTGTAGGTCACACTCGTAGTCACGCACTTTAAAGTCTACTTTAAAGGTCATATTAGTAATCCAAATTATTTAACGTATAATTGCCGCGTTTATAGCACAAGTGTTGAAATAATTGCTACCATACAAGTCCCTAAAATGGAGTTAAGTAACCTAATGAATTTACGTTTGTCTTTAATTACAGCCACGTTATTACCACTATTCGGTGCCCCAATCTACGCCAATGCAGATGACACCGACCTAGAGAAAATCATTGTTACTGGTGACTTTCAAAAAGAAAGCATTCAAACGTTAAGTGCCAGCGCAAGTTTATTTTCTGAGGATGAAGTAAATCTCAGAGGGGCTACTTATTTAGATGAAATGCTAGCAAGCGCTGCAAATGTGAATTTTGCTTCAGGCGCCTCGCGCGGACGTTATATTCAAATTAGAGGGGTGGGACTTCGTTCACAATTCGTCGACCCAATTAACCCATCTGTCGGTTTAGTGATTGACGGTATAAATTATTCTGGCCTTGGTGGCAGCTCATTATTATTTGATATTGACCAAGTAGAAATTTACCGTGGTCCACAAGGTACACGTTTTGGCGCCGATGGCATGGCGGGTATGATTCAAATGCAATCAGCTAATGCAACCAGCGATCCTAGTTTAAAATTACATTTAGGTGCTGGCACTTATAACAGCCATGAAGCAGGCGTTGCTGCTAGCACAGGTTTAACCGATGATACCAGTGCACGCGTTAGCTACTTTCGCAGAAAATCTGACGGTTACGTAAACAACCTCTATTTAAATGATGAAACACAAAACCAAGATGAACAAGTTGCCCGCTTTAAATTAAATAACCAACTCACAGCTCATTTAAATTCAGAGCTAAACCTGCACTATATCGATATCAATAACGGTTATGATGCATTTACCCTTGATAATTCTCGCAACAGTCTTGCTGATCAACCGGGCGAAGATAACCAACAAAGCTATGCTGTTGGCCTTAATAATACTTACACCGGTTTTGACGCCTTTGATGTCAGCTTAAACCTTTCAGCCATTGATACTGAGCTTTTTTATAGTTTTGATGAAGACTGGGTATGTAACGATACAAGTAAGCCGCAATTATGTGCTTCCGGTCTGCACCCAGATGGTTATAGCTCAACAGATATTTATAGCCGCGATCGTGATGATCAAGCGCTCGATCTGCAGTTTAATGGCAAAACAGGTAATTGGGTGGCGGGTATTTACTATCAAAACCGCGATGTTGACCTTGAGCGTCAATATACATGGTTAGCCAATCCATTTGCCTCAACCTATGAAACCAATAACATGGCAGCTTATGGCCAATTAGCCACAGCAATAGGCCCAAAAACTACGCTTATTACCGGTTTACGTGTTGAGCAATATCAAGGTGATTACACAGATAGTAACGGTTTTATTGAAGAAACTGACGATATTATGCTCGGTGGCAAGGTTGCACTTGAATACCAAGTTATTGACCGCACCATGATTTATACCAGTATCACGCGCGGTTACAAAGCCGGTGGGATTAATTCAGAAGCGCTAGCAAAAGCAAAAGATGAAGGGTTAAGTTTAGATGCTGATTTTTTCAAACAGCATACTAGCTTTGATCCAGAGTACTTATGGAGTGGTGAGTTTGGTGTTAAAGGCAGCTCATTGGATGATAAGTTTACCCTGCGTTTAGCTGCATTTTATATGCACCGTGACAATATTCAATTAAAGTCGTGGCAAGTATCAGACCAACAATTTACCGGTTATGTCGCCAATGCCAGCTCTGGCAGTAACTATGGCCTTGAAATTGAAGGCAGCTATCAACTAACACCAAACTTATTTATTACCGGAAGTGCCGGATACTTAGACACTAAAATTAATGACTTTGTTACTAAATCTGGTTTAAATCAAGACGGTCGTGAGCAAGCACAAGCGCCTAAATATCAATATGCATTTAGTGCACGCTACAATGTTACTGATGAGTTATATGCTATGTTAGGTGTTGAAGGTAAAGATGATTATTACTTCTCCGATAGCCATAATGCACAAGCTCCAAACACAAACTTAGTGAATGTAAGCCTTGGTTACGAAGCCGATATGTGGGCTGTACGCGCATGGGCACGAAATGTGTTTGATGAAACCGTTCCAACTCGCGGTTTTGAATTTGGCAACAACCCGTTAGATGGTTATACAAGTCAAACTTACATTCAACTAGGTGAGCCTCGCGTAGCCGGTGTTACGTTTACGCTTAATTTGTAATACTGCGACCAGTTGTCAGTTCGAGAATAAAAAACACCGCGTTTAATGCAAACGCGGTGTTTTTTTATCTGATAGCTGACCACTTTAAGCTATTAGCTGCTTTAAGCTCTTGCCACATCAAACGCAATCACCTCTTTTATTTTTTGCTTATTGGTTGCTAGCATCACTAATCTATCAATTCCCAATGCAACCCCCGCACATTGCTCTAAACCATGCTCTAATGCGGCAATTAAACGCGTATCCATAGGTACTTGTTTTAAGCCACTAGCAGCGCGGTAGGCGTTATCTTGGTTAAACCTTTTTGCTTGCTCTTTGGCATTGGTGAGTTCATTAAAGCCGTTGGCTAACTCCATATTTTTATAATAAAGCTCAAAGCGCCCTGCAACTCGCTGATCGTGCTCACAGATTTGTGCAAGTGCCGCTTGCGATGCGGGAAAGTGATACACAAAACAGGGGATGTCTTGACCAATAGTCGGCTCTACTTTCATACAAAATAATAATTGCAGTAAGGTATCTTTATGAGTCTCGTTTTTAGCAATATCAGCAAAGCCATGTTCGCATGCGAGTTGTTGTAGCTGCGTGATAGAGGCAGTTAATGGATCAAGCCCTAGCGTGCGTTCAAATGCGTGTTGGTAGGTAATCCGCTCTGCAGGCGCAACCTCAAGAATAAGCTGCATCAACTCATCTATTTCATCCATTAAAGCAAATTCGTCAAACCCAGGACGATACCATTCGAGCATAGTAAATTCAGGGTTGTGATGACTGCCCGCTTCTTCATTTCTAAATGCCTTACAAAGCTGGAAAATAGCGCCTGAGCCGGCCGCTAACAAGCGTTTCATCGCAAACTCTGGAGATGTTTGCAAAAACAGGGGAAGCCCACCAGCATGACCTGGGCCGACAAATGTAGTATCAAAGCTGGCTAAATGCACATCGGTTACACTGGCAGCACTTAAACTTGGTGTTTCGACTTCCATTACATTACGAGCATAAAAGAATTCACGAATGCTACGCATAATCGCTGCTCGTTGCTTGAGTGTATCTATGCTGGCACTCGGCACCCAAAGATCTGCTGACATATTTTCTCCAAAAAAAATCCCAGCTTAAGCCGGGATTTAATTAATAAGGCGTGTTACAGCTTACTTAACACGGCTTACGTATTCACCATTGCGAGTGTCTACTTTAATTACTTCGCCAATTTGTACGAATAATGGAACACGTACTACAGCACCTGTGCTAAGCGTTGCTGGTTTACCACCCGTGCCTGCTGTATCACCTTTAAGGCCAGGGTCGGTTTCAGTGATCTCAAGCTCAACAAAGTTTGGTGGAGTTACAGCAATTGGGCTGCCGTTCCATAATGTAATAGTACATACATCGTTTTCAACTAACCATTTGCCAGCATCGCCCAGTGCTTTTTCATCAGCAGCGATTTGTTCAAATGTTTCGTTGTTCATGAAATGCCAAAATTCACCGTCTGTGTATAGATACGCTAAATCGGTATCCATTACATCAGCACCTTCAACCGATTCACCCGATTTAAAGGTTTTTTCAAGTACCTTGCCAGAGATAAGCTTACGGATACGAACACGGTTAAACGCTTGGCCTTTACCCGGTTTTACCATTTCATTTTCTAAGATACTGCAAGGTTCGCCGTCCATCATAATTTTTAGGCCGCCCTTGAACTCGTTGGTGCTATAATTCGCCATCGTTTCCTCTATTTATATTTTTCGAGTAATCTACGTGCCAATGATACAAAGAAATGAAGCAAATTTGCATAAAAACTGGCAAAAAGAATTAGCAAATGTAGTTACCTGCCCAAAAGTGTTGTTAGAAATGGTTGGTTTATCGAGCCAAGTCCATGAAAACGACATAAAAGCTCGTAGCTTGTTTCCTGTTCGTGTGCCATTGCCTTTTATAAAAAAAATTCGTCATGGCGATGCAAATGATCCTTTATTGCTGCAAGTTATGCCTCGCCATCAAGAATTTTTAACTAAGTCGGGGTTTAATAAAGATCCGCTACTTGAGCAAGATAACAATCAACCAGGTCTGTTACATAAATATAAATCACGTGTTTTAGTCATGTTTAAAACTGGTTGTGCGGTAAATTGCCGCTACTGCTTTAGACGCCATTTTCCTTATCAAGAAAACCAGTTAAATAAACGCAGCCTTATTGATGCATTGAGCTATATACAAGCTGATAAAAATATTAACGAAGTGATTTTAAGTGGTGGCGATCCACTAATGGCCAAAGACGATGCTATTAGTTGGTTTTTAGATGAGCTTGAGCAAATACCACAAATAAAACGGATGCGCATACACAGCCGCTTACCCGTTGTGATCCCTGCACGCATTACTGAACAATTATGTGAAAGATTAGCAAAGTCACCACTAAAAGTTATATTCGTGAATCATATTAACCATGCTAACGAAATAGATAGTGACTTTAAAAACGCCATGAACATGCTAAAACAAGCCAATGTACTGTTATTAAATCAGGCGGTTATTTTAAAAGATGTTAACGATACAGTTGATGCGCAAATAAACTTAAGTGAAGCCTTGTTTGATACAGACGTAATGCCTTATTACTTACACTTACTGGATAAGGTAGAAGGCGCAAGTCATTTTGATATAGATGAGGCACAAGCCATAAAAATAATGGCAGAGCTTTTAGAAGCCCTGCCAGGATTTTTAGTGCCTAAACTAGTAAGAGAAATAGGGGGCCAAAAAAGTAAAACCCCTATTGACCTCAAATTGGTTTAAACATAAACGTTTACATTATTCCCAAGTGTTGCAGTAACCGACTTAGCCGGTGTTTGTGCACTTGAGGTTTGTGTAGCACCTTCAATAAGCGCAAGTGCAGCGGCGCCATCAGCTTGCTGTTGCTTTTTAGATAAAGCAGCAGTTAAAACCTCTGCGCCTTGGCCTGCACCAGGGATTGTAGGTAGATTTCCACCTGATATATTCATAACTCACACCTGACATTTAAATGTAATACACGTATTATAGTCGCTGAATTGGTAAATTACTTTACCAACCCACTTAAGTATTTATCGGCAACATTGCACTAAGCTTTAGGAAAACCATGGATTCTATAATTGAACAACTCAACGCCAACTTAAAAATTGTTTACCGTCAGGCACTTGACGCTGACAAAAAACTCGATGAGTTACAACAGCAAGGTCACGGAAAATTTAAAGCCTTATTTGCCGAGGACGCTGGATTTAGTTTCGAAGCTAAACGTTTTAAGCCTTACGTGTTAGACGTTGCCGCTGATGTAGAAAGCTTATCGAGCGACGATTTGGATGAAGAAAAACTAAAAAAAGCGGTTATTAAACTACAAAATTTACTAACGCTGTTAGCGACCTTTAAATAAAAATTAGCGACTTACTTGCAAAGCATCTACCAAAGTAGATGCTTTGCATTATTAGCTAGATACGCGGTAAAATTTGCTCACCAAACCACTCTGTTAATAAGCGTTTTTCATAGTAAAATGCTTCGTCTCGACCCATTTTAATTTTATCCATAAAGCCCATATCTTTTAAGCTCACGTTGTCTTCTTGTGCGACAACACCACTTTCATTACTAAGCACATAGTTAAATTCAATCCGTGGAAAGTGAATGGGTTTAACCACCCGAATTTCGTTAACACCGCCATAGCGCACGTCACCAGCTAAATCTAAATCGGTTACTTCAATTTTTAAACTATAATTTTTAGGAAGCTGCTCACTGAGCTTTGCAAAGTGCTCATCAATATTTTTGGCAATTTGCTTATGATATGAGCCTTTAGTTTGGTTTGATGGGCGTACATCGCGATAATCATTAAAGTCATGCCATTTAACTTGTGCCTCACCCGCGCAAACAACACTCGGTAGTGCAATAAATATCAACATTGCTATTTTTTTAACTGAGTTCATACGTTTCTCCAACGAGTATGCTGATCATTATAATCAACTAAATATTTTACAAATTGCTATACCTTACTTTAGCAATTACATATGAACTATAACTTAATCTTTCTACTGCGGCGTTATTAAAATCGCACAAAATGTAATCAAAAGTACAGCTTGCGATGTCACGATTGCAAAACAAACAAAATAATACATGTAAAAGCTCAGTATTTATGGTGAAATTAACTTAATTGAACAGAGGTTTCCAAGGAGCATTCATGGCAATTTTAGTAACCGGTGGCGCAGGCTATATTGGCTCACACACCGTTTTAGAACTTTTACAGCAAGGCAGCGACGTTATCGTGATTGATAACTTAAGTAACTCCTCTGAAGAGTCACTTGAAAGAGTGAAAAAAATAACCGGTAAAGCAATTACTTTTTATCAAGGTGATATTTTAGATAAACCCTTTTTAGACTCGGTATTTGCCAAGCATACCATTGAAAGTGTGATTCATTTTGCTGGCCTAAAAGCCGTGGGAGAATCGGTCGTAAAACCCATTGAGTATTATCAAAATAATGTACAAGGTACACTAACACTGGTTGATGCTATGCGTGATGCGGGTGTATTCAAACTGGTATTTAGCTCATCCGCCACTGTATACGGCGACCCAGCAAGCTTACCTATACGCGAAGACTTCCCCGTTGGCGGTACAACCAATCCATATGGTACGTCTAAACTAATGGTTGAAATGATGTTGCAAGATATCGCTAAATCAGATGAGCGCTTCGCGTTTGCTATTTTGCGCTACTTTAATCCTGTCGGTGCACATGAGTCAGGTTTGATTGGTGAAGACCCTAATGGTATTCCTAATAATTTATTGCCTTTCATTTCACAAGTTGCGGTTGGCAAATTAAAGCAACTTGCTGTATTTGGCGACGATTATGATACGGTTGATGGTACTGGCGTTCGTGATTACATTCACGTTGTAGATTTAGCCCTAGGGCATTTAAAAGCACTTGATAAAATAGCCGCAGAAACCGGTGCACTTATTTATAACCTTGGTACCGGTAACGGCTATTCAGTATTACAAATGGTCAATGCGTTTATTAAGGCTAGCGACCAAGCAATCCCTTATGCGTTGTCACCTCGTCGCCCAGGTGATATTGCAGCCTGTTATGCTGCGCCAGAAAAAGCGCTTAGTGAACTAGGTTGGCAAGCTGAGCGTGGTATTGATGTCATGATGCAAGATACTTGGCGCTGGCAATCAAATAATCCAAATGGATACAGAAAATAAGAGTTTTAGGTTTTAGGTTGATATGAGCCTAAAACCTTATATCTAGCACCTCTTTTTACCTCTACCAATTTTGCATTTCTACAATCCGTGACTGGGTTCGCGCATATTCAAAACTTAACTTTTTACCTTGGTATAACTCGTTTATGTCGGCCTGGGCATTAATTACCAGTAACTTGTGGCAATCGTAAAACTCATCGACTAAGGCAATAAAACGCCGCGCTTCATCATCGAGCGTATGCTCATCCAATTGCTGCTTTTCGCGCTGATAGCTGTCTTCTATACCATGCACAATAACCTTACCGGTTGCTTCTTTGCCCATTATTGGCACGTTAGCGATGTAAACCACCGAAAATTGTTCCGCTAAAAACATGTAATCATTGGCGCTGCGAGGACCTGCGCACAGTGCCATAAAATCAATCAGCAGCGCATCGTTAGCTTTTAATAAATAGGGAAGTGCTCGGCCATGCACAGTCATTGTATTATTACGCGTTGCTTGAGGGTATGCGGATAAAAACCCAGCCTCAAACTCCGTGTGGGGCAAGTTAATAAAATAATGACGACTACTTCTACCGTACCTGAAGCGGTGGTCTTCCTCCCCCGCTACGTTAATTACATGACAATGAGCATTTATTAAATCGATAGTTGGTAAAAATCGCGCGCGTTGCAGGCCGTTATAATAAAGTTGCTCCGGTTTTGCGTTAGAGGTTGCAACTAGCACCACGCCTTGTTCAAACAAAGCGTTAAATAACCGAGCCATAATCATGGCATCACCTATATCACTAACAAAAAACTCATCAAAGCACAGTACTTTTATCTCTTTGGCCCACTGTTTAGCAATTATTTGCAGCGGATTTTTATCCCCTTGTAACTTGGCCAATTGAGCATGAATCTTTTCAATAAAATGATGAAAATGCAGGCGCTGCTTTTTCTCTGTGGGTAAGTTTTCATAAAATAAATCCATCAACATAGATTTACCCCGACCAACCGGGCCATATAAATATATTCCCTTAATTAAAGGTGCTTTTTGCCACCAGCTTATTGGCTGATTTAATTGCTCACTTAAAGACTGTAACGCACTCACAGCTTGGTGCTGCGCCGCATCGAAATCAAGCTCTCCTGATGAAACTTTGCTATGGTACAGGCTTAAAATTTCTGTGCTGGGCTCTGTCATGGTATTTCACTATCCGCTATACTCGCGGCCATTGTAGCCGACTAAAAATGTGAACAACATGAAATTTCCTTGCCGTTTAGATAAATTTATTAGCCATTTAGCAGAGTTACCACGCTCAAAAGCCCGTGCGGCAATAAAAAGTCAGGCGGCAACCGTAAATGGTGAGGTGATCACTGCATTCGACTTTCAAGTTAGCCAACAAGATGACGTGCTGTTTTATGACGAGCCATTAGTTTTTTTAGGTAAACGCTACTTTATGCTCAATAAGCCGGTAGGTTATGTGTGCGCTAATTCGGATGAGTTACACAAAACCGTATTTGACTTACTCGATGAGCCAAATTTGAGCGATTTCCATGTTGCTGGGCGTTTAGACATAGACACGACAGGCCTAGTGCTTATTACTAACGATGGCGACTGGTCACACAAAATTACCTCGCCGAAAAAGAATAAATTTAAAACCTATTTGGTTGAAACCCAAGAGCCGATTACCGATGATGCACTGCAGCAATTACGCGACGGTGTACAGCTTCACAATGAAAAAGATTTAACTCGCCCTGCTATTGCTGAGCGCTTGGGGAATTATGGTTTACGCTTGTCTATTTCTGAGGGTAAGTATCACCAAGTAAAACGTATGCTAGCAGCGGTAGATAACAAAGTAGTTGAATTACATCGTGAACAAATTGCGGGTATAAAGTTAGGTGAAGATCTGGCTGCAGGTGAATACCGCCCATTAACTGCCGCAGAGATAAAACTGTAAGGTTGTTTAGGTGTTAGGTAATGGCTTCGGACCGCTCACTTGCAGCTCTAGGCTCGATACTCGTTGCCTTCTATAATCTTGCTTAATCCCTGTCCTTACGATTTAATCTGTACTAAATCAAAGTCTGTCATTCCAGGTACAATCGCTTGCAGACGAGACTCAGTAATATCTAGAGAATTTAAGCATTCACAGTATTCAGAGGCTTTAAGTTCTAATTGGTGGGCTTTTTTCTGCAATGACTTATCGATTTCTTTGGTAATGATATCCATGCGTTGCCCCATGTCGTTCATGCGGTCTTCTATATTGCCTTCTCGAGATTTAAACGCATCCCCAAGCGACATTAAAATAGCACCCAAAGAACCATGTACAGCAGAGTGTATTTTTTGGCTAATTTCTTTAGTAAAAAAATCATCAATTTGGGAAAGCGATTGAGGAGCTATAAAAAAGAAATCGTCGCCACGTTTAAACTTATCCATAAGTGCGCGTTCTACATATTGTAATTGCGTTTTTAGCACTTCGGGTTCTTTATCTGACATGCCCTCAACAACATGCTCAATAGCACTGAGTCCTAGGTTAACGCCATCGGTCGCTAAATCGACCAACTCAGGAACTGTTTGACGAATACCATTGCTAAATTGTTCTAGCACTTTGCTTTCGTCGGTGCTTAAGTCGACCCAGTAGCCTCGAATAAACAGTTGATTATTATTGTTAATTTGCACCCTAGTTTGGCCTTTATCAACAATACGGATCACATCATCGGTAATAATTAAACCATGACGAAGTTCAACATCACATTGTTTTTGTGCGATTGTATTGGAGCTTAAAAGTGCCATTGATAACGCCAATATCGAACGAGATAAAAACGCCATAAACACCTCAAAAAGACTAAAATAGGGGGTGGCTAGATTAACAAAAAACCAACTTTATGCAAGCAAAAGTAACACCCTAAAAACAAGGCACCATGAAACGTAACGTTTACACAGCGCCTTTATCCTCTGGCTTGTACTATTAAATCGGTGAGCCTGGTGGTATTGGCAGGGCTTTAAAATTGTCAGGCCACTGCCCTGTTGTTAAAAACTGATTAATTTGCGACGCTAAATAATTTTTAAATGCACTGTCACCCACTTCAGGATGGCCTAGCAAAGAGTGCTGATTAAACTCATCAGCAAGCTTGCTTAAATAGAAATGTAGTTGCGCTTGCACTTCAGGGCTTAAACCGTCGTTAGCCACAAGATCAGCCATGGTTTTTGCCGTTAGGTACTGTACTCGTTGTGTTACTTTTCCTGTCATGGTGGCAGGTGCTGATACATTAAACACTTGCTTATTTAACTGTTTAAGTAGCTCATCTAGGCTATAAAAGCGGTTATCACGTGCTTGCTGCTGTGCTAATCGATTTAATCGTTGAGCATTAAGTAATAGCGATAGACTATGCTGCGCTGCCACTTCAGGCAATGCAAGTGCATCCATAGTTAAGCCGGTACGACCCACTATACTTTCTCGTGATTTAGACTCGCCATACGCCTTTGGTACAATCAAAGACAGTATCGACTCTGGCAGCGTTAAATTAGTTGCTTTTAGGGTGGCTAAAATAGCATTAACAGCTTGTTGCTGAGCCTCTTTAGCTACTACTTGGGCGCCTTTGACGGGTGCGTCACTACGAATTTCATAGTCATAATCAACGCCCGCAATAAGCTTTGCAACCGCTTCAACTTGATAACGGTGGAACAAGTAAAGTGGCACTAGCTTTTCTTCTAACTGCGACAGTGCAACCCCAGTTTTTATATTGTTAATACCAAACTGCCCGAGCGCCTGCTTTCGCACATCAAGCACTCTAAGTAATTCTTCACTTGGATTACCGCCATTATCCCAAAGATGTGCTGTAGGATGCGCCCCACCTTTGGCACGGGCATCACTGTCAGAAATAAACGCCAAACCTAGCGATTTATTTTGCTGTAAAATAGCAGCGAGTGCTTCGCTTTCATCTTGGCCGGTAAAGTCACTGTAGCCATATTTGATCACTTGCGTATCCCATGCCCCCATACCTTTAGCATAACCATCAGATACATCTAACTGACCATTATCAGCAAAACTTAACAACGGATGCGGATAGTCCATCACCGAAGCACGATTATTTACTGACGCAGCAAAGTTGTGCGCAATACCCAGTGTATGACCAATTTCGTGAGCACTGAGTTGACGAATACGATCAAGTGCCATTGCCTGTAAGGTACTTGCTACTTCATTGCCTTTTAAATAAGGCGCTGCCAGTGATTCAGCAATTAAAATATCTTGGCGTACTCGTAGCGATCCTAGTGTGACATGGCCTTTAATAATTTCGCCTGTACGTGGGTCTATAATTGAACTGCCATAAGACCAACCACGAGTTGCACGATGCACCCATTGAATAACGTTGTAGCGCACATCCATAGGATCTGCATTACTTGGTAGCACTTTAACTTTAAAGGCATTTTTATATCCTGCTGCATTAAAGGCGTCATTCCACCATTGCCCGCCTTCTAATAAAGCCGTTTTTACTGGTTCAGGTACGCCAGGGTCTAAGTAATACACAATGGGTTCGACCGGTTCACTTACAGCCAGACTCGGATCTTTTTTTATTAACCGATGGCGTGGAATGTAACGCACATACATAGACTCATCGAGCCCTGCTGCATAATTTTTATGCTCCACACTCCAATAACCCGATTGCGGGCTGAATTTACGTGGCGTGTAATTGTCATCAGGCAATTTGATTAATGAATGGTGCATATGCACGGTTAGCGCGTATGGATCAGCACTCACTTGGCGCACATATTCACCTGGTTTAGACCCTTTAAAGGTGAGAATGGCTTCAAGTTCAGTATTTTTTACAAATGCTTTTGAGCGATTCATAAATACCGCACTGCGTGACTCATCAAGGCTAAACTGCCCTTGCTTGCGCGCAGCTAAAGTACGGCTTACGCCATGTACATCGCTTAGTAAATAGGGGGTGTAATCTATTAATGCAGCATTGTCATCTTGCGCGACAACTTTAAAACCCGCCAAAATACTGGATGCAAACGCTTCTTTAACGCTTTGCTGCTCTGCTAGATTACTTGTGTTAGCACGGTAGTAAGTATTTACAGCGCGCAACATAACCTTATTGCCAAAGCGCTCAAACTGTACCAAATAGGTACCGCCTAATTGGCCTCTATCTAAACCTATATCGTTAGAGCCAACGCCATAAGGCAAGCTATGCTGTAGTAAAAATTGTTGTTCAAGTTTATCAACTTTTAAATAAACATTGCCGTTTTGGGTATCGTAAAAGAAAGAAAAATAACCAGGGAAATGGTTCATTTTTTCAGTAAATTCGTCAATAGACTTAATTGCTGCGTGCGCTTGAGTTATCATACAGAGCAGCACAGTAAAGAGTATGTAACTTAATCGTGATATTTTTTGCATAATCTTATCTTTGTTATTAGCGTTTTAAATGCGATGTAGGTACCCCATTATAGGGGGTTATTTATACAATACAGTTATTTAAGACGAATTTCAGCGCTCTAAACTAATCTCTCTCACATTATGATTAGTTTTAACACGTTATCAGGAAAAAAGAATGCGTAGACTCCCACCAGTATTACTAGAAGATGGCTGTTCAAGAGAACTTTTGTCGTTAATTCGTACTATTTTAGCGGCATGTAAAGAAATTTCATTTCGCGTCGGTCAAGGTGAATTATCGGGCGTATTAGGCTCAACCCTCGATGAAAACATTCAAGGCGAAACACAAAAGAAACTCGATGTACTGTCTAATCAGTTATTAAAAGATATATTGCTGGAGTCAGGCACAGTTAAAGCGATTGCCTCTGAAGAAGAAGATTATACTGTTGCCGGTAACCCAGATGCCGAGTACATTGTTGCATTTGATCCACTTGATGGCTCGTCAAATACAGATATTAACTCACTTGTAGGTACTATTTTTTCTATTATGAAAGCACCTGTGGGCTCAGATGCTGCTGATGAAAAGATTTTTATGCAACCTGGGCATCAACAAGTGGCTGCAGGTTACGTACTGTATGGCCCATCAACTATGCTTGCGCTAACAACGGGTAAAGGTACACGCATGTTTACCTTAGATAAAACCCAAGGTAGCTTTTTACTTACCCAAGATTTTGCCGCTATTCCTGCTAAAACCAATGAATTTGCAATTAATGCCTCAAACCAGCGCCACTGGGAACCGGCGATGCAAAACTACATTAACGACTTACTTGCGGGAGATACAGGCCCTCGTGCTCAAAACTTCAATATGCGTTGGATTGCTGCAATGGTTGGCGATGTGCACCGTGTACTTAGCCGTGGTGGCTTATTTACTTACCCAACTGATACTAAAGATCCTAATAAGCCTAATAAACTGCGTTTACTTTATGAAGCAAACCCAATGGCAATGCTAGTAGAGCAAGCAGGTGGTATTGCTTCAACAGGCACTGAGCGTATTATGGATATTCAGCCTGATGCCATCCATCAGCGTGTTGCGGTTATTTTAGGCTCTAAAGACGAAGTAGAAACTTGCTTGAGCTATCATAAGTAAACAAGTTGTCAGTTGTCAGTTGTCAGTTGTCAGTTGTCAGTTGTCAGTTGTCAGTTGTCAGAAAATACTAAGCCGGATTTAACTTAAATGCGGCTTAGTATTATTTATCCGTTACATAAAACCGCAGTAAGCTCGCAGCTAAAAGCTTTGAGTTAGCCTAAATCTAGTCCTTTAATAATGCTAATAATTGTTCAAGCTTTTTGTGGCTAAACTCGCCCATTTGCTCGCTATTACTCAGCGCATAAATAACCCCTTCATGCTCAGCGCTATCTATATCTGCTCTTGATTCAATGACGTTGGCCCAAAGCGCGAGATCATCGAGATCTATTTCATTACTTACACAGCGCTTAAGCACATCAATCAATACGGGTGTCGTTAACTTATAAAGTGGCTTAGCATTGTGCGCAGAGCTTGACACTATTACTGAAATTGCTTCGTCTCTTTGCTCACCAAAAGTAATAAATTCAGCCAATGCTTTTTGTATATTCATAATGTTTGTTATTCTTGCTGCTCTACTGTTAATAAGACCTAAAATGACCCAGATAAACTGCAGCCAATGTAATACAACGCTTAACTGTAATGTTAATGATATAACCGCATGTTGGTGTTATCAGTTACCCGCTATTTTACCACTCGATGATACAGCAACTAGCTGCTTATGCCGATCATGTACTCTTGCTAAAATAAATAGCTATTTAGAGACTATATACACCCAACCAATAAAAGCTCAAATCGCTTTTGCTGAACAATTTAGAAGCCATGATAATTTAATTGAAGGGTTAGATTACACCATGCAAAATAGTTACATGGTGTTTAGTAAGTGGTATTTTTTAAAGCGTGGTACTTGCTGTAAAAATGGTTGTAAAAATTGCCCTTATAGCTAAATTAGCCACACACAGCAATAGGCAGTGAGTTATCTGCGCCCCATTCACTCCACGAGCCATCGTACACACTTAAATTACTATAGCCGCATTCATCGGCAAACAGTGCAAGCGCACAGGCAGTAACGCCAGAGCCACAGCTAAATTGTAAGTGGGTTGCATTACCGACTAATTCACTAAACTTTGCCTGTATAAAGTCGAGTGATTTTGCCTCGCCATTTTCTAATAGACTAGTTAAAGGTAGCGAATAGCTATTAATAATATGGCCGCTGCGTATTCCGGCTCTTGGCTCACTACTTTTGCCGGTAAAGCGCCCATAAGCGCGTGCATCTAAAATAACTGTATTGGCGTCCTCAGTAGCTCTTAGTACCTGTTTTTTATCAATAAAGTAATCAGGTCGGTATTGAGCAATAAAATCGCCTTTTAATGATGTTTGTGTATAGTTTGATTCAATCGGAAGCCCGAGTTCAAGCCACTTGGCTAAACCGCCACTGAGGACTTTTACGTTATCAAACCCCATGGCTTTAAACATCCACCAAGCTCTAGCTGCACTGAATAACCCTGCATCTTCATAAATCACCACAAGTGAATCGTGATTCACTCCCGCTTTTTGCATCACTTGAGTAAATTGTTCTGCACTACACAAGGTATTAGGCAATGGGTTTGAGGGATCTGCGAGTTCTTTTTTGATATCAAACCGTTGTGCTTTAGGAAGCATGGCAACGGGTGAGTACTCCCCCGCAGCTGAGGGACGTAACATACCCGCATCAAAGATAACTAGGTTAGTTTGCTTTAAACGCATGTTAAGCCACTTTGCATCAACAAGATGTTTCATAAAAAATCCCCTAGAGTAAAGAACCATATAATCAAACTATTAGATTAAACAATACTAAGTAATTAGGTAATATCAACTTTAGCATTGGTTATTTAAAAATAGCTATAAAAATGGTCATAGAAGTAATACTTTGGAATACTATAGTAACTAATTTGTAGATGGATTTATGTTAGGATCTATCGTCAATAACTTAATTATGAGAAGAATATTTTGAAACTATCTGTTTGTATTATTTGTAAGAATGAGGAAAATACAATTGCCCGCTGTTTAGAATCAGTTAAATGGGCTGACGAGATTATTCTGCTTGACTCAGGCAGTACAGATAATACACTCGAAATTGCAAAAAAATACACCGATAAGATATTCATTAGAGAGGATTGGCAAGGATTTGGCGAGCAACGTCGAAGAGCTGAACAGCTAGCTAGTAACGACTGGATTTTTGCTATTGACTGCGATGAAGAAGTTAGTGAAACATTAAAAAATGAGATACTTAATACTTTGCCTAGGTGTAGTGAAGAAAATATATTAAGAGTAAATCGGCTAACATATTTTTGTGGCCAGTTTATTCATCACAGTGGCTGGCACCCTGATCATATTGCCCGTATATACAACAAGAAAAAAACCAGTTACAACAAAAATTTAGTACATGAATCTGTTATAACAAAAGACTGTGAGCTAATTACATTAAAAGAAAAAATTTTACACTTCCAGCACCAAGATATTTTTACCTATCTTAATAAAAGAAACCACTATGCTAACCTAGGCGCAAAGCAAATAATTCAAAAAGGAAAAAAAGCCTCATTATCAAAAGCTACTGGCTCTGCCATATTTGCTTTTATTCGACATTATTTTTTAAGGCTAGGTTTTTTAGATGGAAGAGCCGGTTTCGTTATAGCTGTTATCCAAAGCCAATACAGTTTTAACAAATACCTTTTCTCAGTTTATAAATAATATGTAGCTTTCATAGAATAATACTATTGAGTCTAATTACATATACTGGATTTTTTAAA